>CAYOOS010000001.1:0-18024 GCA_964405585.1 uncultured Acidobacteriaceae bacterium
TGTGAACAGTCGCCACTTCCATGCCACCACGGATTTCGCCAAGCTCAAGGAAGCCGACGCCATCATTATCTGCGTGCCCACTCCTTTGAACGAGTACCGCGAACCCGATCTCAGCTACGTCGAAACGACCGCGAAGTCCATTGCTCCGCATTTGCAGAAGGGCCAACTCGTCGTCCTCGAATCCACAACTTATCCCGGCACGACCGAAGAACTCGTTCTGCCCATCCTGGAGAAGAGCGGCTTGCGCTGCCCCATCGCCGCCGGCCCCGAAAATGAAAACGTCCCGGGCGATTTCTTCCTGGCGTTTTCACCTGAACGGGAAGATCCGGGAAACAAACAGTATGGTCTCGCGCAGATTCCGAAGGTGGTTGGCGGCGTGAATCCGCCCAGCGGACGCGCTGCCCAGGCTATTTACGCTCAGGTTGTGGCCAAGGTCATTCCCGTCAGCTCGACCCGCGCCGCGGAAATGGCCAAGCTCCTCGAAAACATCTTCCGTTGCGTGAATATCGCCCTCGTCAACGAACTTAAGATGCTTTGCTTGCGCATGGGTGTGGACGTCTGGGAAGTGATTGAAGCCGCTTCCTCCAAGCCCTTCGGCTTCATGCCCTTCTACCCCGGGCCCGGCCTTGGCGGCCATTGCATACCCGTCGATCCGTTTTACTTGTCCTGGAAAGCCCGCGAATATGATTTCTCCACGCGCTTCATCGAGTTGGCCGGCGAGGTCAACACTGCCATGCCCTATCACGTAGTGGATTCCGTCGTGGCCGCCTTGAATGATCACAACAAGAGTCTCAAAGGCGCGAAACTCCTGATCCTTGGCGTGGCCTACAAGAAGGACGTGGACGACCTGCGCGAATCTCCCACCCTTAAAATCATGGAAATCTTCCAGAAGCGTGGCGCCAATTTCGACTACAACGATCCTTACTTCCCCCAACTTCACAAAATGCGCCACTATGATTACTCGCACATGAAATCCGTGCCGCTCAACCCGCAGACGCTGGCCAGCTACGATGCCGTCATCATCGCCACCGATCATACGAGTTACGACTACGCCGCCATCGTGGACGCCTCTAAACTCGTGGTGGATACGCGCAATGCCACGCGCCGCGTCGTTCGTCATCGCGAGCGCATCGTTCCCTGCTAGCGGATTCTCTGCAGTAATCTAACTTGCTTTGATAAGTTCCACGCGCGCCGTGGCTATGGGCAAGACCGCCTCAAGCAGCACGGGAATTCGCGCTGCGTTGTTGGAGAGATACAGCAGGAAGTGCGCATCCTTCATCTCTACCCCGCTGTCGTAAACATGGATTTCGATCTTGGTCGCCGTATAGTTTCCTGCCGGCACTTTCACCGCTTCGCTCTTGCTCAGGAGCACGGCGCGCACTTCATAAAACTTTCGGCCATCGTATACCGGGCTCTTGATCTCCGGTGTTTTGCTCCAGTCCACCCCCCGCATGTATTGCATCAGTCCCAGGGGATCACGGGTACCCGCGGGCACGCGTGCCGCTGTTGTATCCGCTGGCGCGGGATCCTTCGGTGAAGACAGCATCCGCTGGACGGAATCCACTTTTTGTCCGCGTTCGTTCAGGTGCATCTCATACTGCTGGCTGGCAAAGTCCACTGCTTCGCTGTAGGAGTCGAACTGGTCATCCAGCTCAAACACCATTCGGTAGGGATTCTCGGTGTGCGCAAAGGCTTGCAGGTGCCAACTGTTCTTGCCGAAGAAATTCCGCTTTCCCGCAACCACAATCTTCAGGTTCGCCACGGTGCTGTTCAGCTTGGTTAAGTTCGCCGCAAACTCCAGCGATTCGCCCGGGCGCAACGTGAATCCGGGTTCGACTGTTGCGGCTCCCTTCTTTTCACTGGTTTCTACCCCAGCCCCCGCAGGCGTCGTCACGGTTTCCCCATTTCCTGCCCCGGGCTGCGGGCTCGACGCCGCCGGCTTCACCACATTCCCCTCTCTTGAACTGCCTCTTCCCTCGGGATGCCCCGCCTTCCAATACAGCAGCCCCACTGCCACGAGCAGCAATGCCATAATTGCCAGAACCAGTGCTACTTTCTTGCCCATGCTCTTTGTGTGACGCTTCCGTCAATCCTCTCGCTTGATTTCCGTCCAACCATCGTACAATAAGTTAGCTTTGCAAGTAGGAGGCGGAGAAATATGCGCTACCTGGTTACGGGGGGCGCCGGATTTATCGGCTCAAATACGGTGGACGAACTCGTCCGGCGGGGTCATGGTGTCGTCGTTCTGGACGATCTCTCTTCCGGCAAAGAGGAGAATCTCGCCGAGATCCGCAACAAGATTACCTTCATGAAGGGATCCATCACGGATCTGGAGACCGTGCAGAAGGCCATGCTGCAAGCCGAGTACGTGATTCACCTCGCGGCACGCACTTCCGTTCCGCGCTCCGTCAAGGACCCTCTCGACACCAACCGCATCAACGTGGACGGCACCTTGAACGTGCTCCTGGCTGCCCGCGACAACAAAGTCAAGCGCGTCGTCTTTGCCGCCTCCTCTTCGGCTTACGGCGAGACCCCCACCCTTCCGAAGACGGAAGATATGCAGCCTTCGCCGATCTCCCCCTATGGCGTCTCGAAATATGTAGGCGAACTCTACGCCCAGGCTTTTCTGCGCTGCTACGGACTCGAGTGTGTTTGTCTTCGCTACTTCAACATTTTCGGCCCACGGCAAGATCCCGATTCTCCCTACTCGGGCGTACTCTCCCGCTTCGCCGCCGCTTTCCTAGAGGACGACCAGCCTGTCGTCTTTGGGGACGGCGAGCAGACCCGCGACTTCACTTTCGTCGAAAATGCTGTCCAGGCCAATCTTCTGGCCTGCGAAGCCCTGGGTGCCAGCGGCAAAGTTCTCAATGTCGGTACTGGTTCCCGCATTTCTCTGAACCAGACCCTCGACTTGCTCCGGAAAATTTCCGGAAAGAATCTTCCGGCTAAGTACGAACCGGCGCGCGATGGCGACATCCGCGATTCCCAAGCGGAAATCCGCAGCGCGCGAGATATCCTCGGTTACGAACCCGCGATTCAGTTCGCGGAGGGCCTGCAGCGCACCTACGAGTGGTATCGCATCCACCACACCAAGGAAGTCCAGAAGTAACTCGATTCCAGGCAACCAGTCGAACTCATGCCTCATCTTCTCTTCACATGCCGTCCCATCCCGGCTCCCGGCTTCGCTACAATTCTGCGGGAGCGCGTGCTAGGCTAACTCTGCGATCCTTTGAGCTCATTAGCCGCGTGATCATCCATCCTCCAATCTCCGCTTCGCCCTCCCGGCGCTTCCTATGTTTTCTCGTCCTTGCCTACTTCGCTGCTTTCACTCCCTGTTTCGCTCAGCAAGTTCACTTGCCAGCTGCATCCGGGGGCGTGGCAGATCTTTCTTCCAGCGGCCCGCAGCAAAAGAAGGGCGACTTGTTCATTGCCGATAGCGATGTGGACATCAGTTATGCCGACATGCGCCTCCGGGCCGACCACGTCGAATACAACAATGCCACTTCGGAGGCTTCAGCTCGCGGGCATGTTCTTTTCGACTTTGAGAACCAGCATCTTGAGGCCGACGATGGCATCCTGAATATCGCCTCCGGCCGCGGCACTTTCCACAACGTGCGCGGCACCATTAAGCTCGAGCGCGGCCCCAATCCCACCCTCCTGATCACTCAGAATCCCCTGTACTTCGAAGCGCGCGAAGTCGAACGCCTTTCCGCCGATGTCTACCTCATCCGCCACGCCTGGTTCACCGTTTGCGAACCCGCGCATCCCACGTGGCAGTTCTACGCTCCGGAAGCGAAGGTGACCCTCCAAAAAAGCGTTGCTCTCGTCAATTCGAATTTCCGCCTTTTTCGCATCCCGCTTCTATGGTTGCCTTATTCCACCGCCCCTGCCGGCGACCACGTCCGGCAAACCGGCTTTCTTTTGCCAGTCATCGGTAAGAGCAACACCAAGGGCTACGTCCTCGGCGATGCTTTCTATTGGGCGCCTAAATCCTGGATGGATGCCGGGTTTGGTCTGGAATACTTCAGCCGCCGTGGCTGGGCTCAGCGCGGCGATTTTCGCGCCCGCCCTTTTGAAAACACTTCGGTCAAGTACACCTACTACGGCGTGATCGATCGCGGTATTGCGGGTCCAGACGACACTGTGGTCAAGCAGGGCGGCCATCAGCAACAGCTCGAGGTGCAATCCCTCTGGAAGGATGGCTGGCGTTTTGTGGCCGACGTGAACCAGCTCACTTCGCTCACTTTCCGGCTGGCCTTTTCCGACACCTACGGCGACGCCATCAATTCTGATATCCGCAGCTCGATCTTCCTCTACGACAATTTCCGCGGCTTTAGTTTCGATGTTGCCAGCCTCAGTGATCGCAGTTTCCTCCAGCTCAGCCCGCCCCAGAGCGTCCTTCTGCGCAGCTCTCCCGAGGCTCGCTTCGGCTCCGTGGAGCAAGCCCCGTGGCAGCAACTCCCGATTTATTTTTCCTTCGATTCCTTCGTGGGGACAGTGCACCGCGATGACGAGTTCCTGTTTACTCCCTCCTTCGTCGCGCGCACCGAATTTGCACCAAAGGTCACTGTTCCCTTCCATTTCGGTGACTGGTTAGGTGTCACTACCTCCGCCACCTTTCGTTCCACCTACTACGGCGATTCTCTAAGCTCTGCCACCACTCTCAGCGGCGAGTCGATCACGCGCAACACCGGCGAATTTGCCGTGGAACTCCGCCCGGCCACACTGGAACGCTTCTTCGATCGTCCCCGCACGCACCGTCGCTACAAGCACACCATTGAGCCCTTCCTCACCTATCGCTATGTCACCGGCGTGAACGACTTCGCCGATTTCATCCGTTTCGACAGCGATGCCACCATCACCGACACCAACGAAATCGAGTACGGGTTCACCCAGCACCTCTATGTGAAGAACGGTGACGACCAACCCGTCGATTTTCTTTCCTGGAGCCTCGTTCAAAAACACTATTTCGATCCCACCTTTGGCGGCGCACTCGTAACCGGCCAGCGCAACGTGTTTCAAGCCCTCGACTCCATCACCCCCTTCGCTTTCGCATCTTCGCCGCGCAATTGGTCACCCATCGTCAGCGATATCCGCCTCACCCCCGGCGGCCGTTACGACGTTGAGCAGATTCTCGAGTACGATCCGCAGCTTAGCAAGGTCACCACCATCGGGACTCTTCTCAAGATCAAGCCCTACAGCGAGTTCTTCTTCACTGTCGCCGACTTTCGTCTGCAGGGCGATCCCATCGTCCAGCCCACTTCGAATCAGATTCGCACCATCGTCGGTTATGGCAATCTCACCCGAAAGGGATTTAATGTTTCCACCGGCCTGAGCTATGACTTCGTCGCCGGCACATTGCAAAACCAGTTTGTGCAAGTGAACTACAATGGCGGCTGCTGCGGACTAGCCCTCGAATACCTCCATCTCAATCTTGGCACCGTCCGCAATGAAAATCAGTTTCGCGTTGCCTTGGTCCTCGCCAACATCGGTACCTTTGGCAATCTGCGTCACCAGGAAAAAATATTCTGATGTCTTCCGATGCTGAGCTCGCCTTCGCGTCGATTGCCGAAATTGGCAGGCGCTATCGAGCTCGAAAGCTCTCTCCGGTTGAACTCACGCGTTTCCTTCTCGGTCGCATCACCCGATTGAATCCCCGTTTCAATGCCTACTTGACCGTCTGTGAAGAACAGGCGCTCCAGCAGGCTGTTCGCGCCGAAGCCGTTTTTGCCGGCAAACGCCGCGGCAAAAGCGCACGAGAACTCGGCCCCCTTTTTGGCATCCCTATCTCCCTGAAGGACAATATTCATACCGCAGGCATCCCCACCACCGCCGGCTCCAAAATCCTCCGCGATTTCGTTCCCCTCAGGGACGCTCCGATCGTCACCGCTCTAAGAAAAGCTGGGGTCATCATCCTCGGCAAAACCAACATGCACGAGTTCGCTTACGGCGTCACCAGCATCAATCCGCATTATGGTCCGGTGCGCAATCCGTGGGATGAAAAGCGCATTGCGGGCGGTTCTAGCGGCGGCTCCGCGGCTGCACTCGCCGCTGGCCTCTGTTATGGCAGCATCGGTACGGATACCGGCGGCTCCATCCGCATTCCCTCTTCGCTTTGTGGAGTTGTCGGCCTGAAGCCCGGATTGGGGCGCATCAGCGTGGAACACATCGTGCCTCTCTCTCCTACCCTCGATGTTGTTGGACCGCTCGCCCGTTCAGCCGAGGACGCCGCGCTACTTTTCGATGCGATTCTCACATCTGGCACGAACAAAGGAAGGCTGGTTCCTCGCAAGACTCCTTCTTCGCATACCCGCCGGGCAAAATTAGGCATCCCCAACGAATTCTTTTTCGATGTTGTCAGCCCGGAAGTCCGGCGCGCATTCGATCGCTCTATCAACAACCTGAAAAAGGCAGGCGCTACCATAAAAGAAATCTGTCTGCCGCTTTTGCCGGAAACGGAGGATGCGGGCAATCAAATTGCCTGGGCGGAGGCTGCCCTCTATCATCAACAGGCAGGGTGGTTCCCGGCGCATTCCGCGGACTACGGCGAAGATGTGCGCTCCCGTCTCGCAATGGGCACTGAGGTTTCTGCTATCTCTTACATGAAAGCTTTGCAAACCCGCGAAAAGTTTATCGCCGCGTTTCATCTTGCCCTGAGAGATTCAGGGGTTGACGCGCTCGTTGTCCCCACCACTCCCATCATCGCTCCGCTTATCGGCGAGGAATCCACTGCAATCAACGGATCCCTTCATCCTACGCGGGCTCTTCTCTTGCGCCTGAACCGTCCCGCGAATCTCGCCGGTGTCCCCGCTATTTCCGTTCCCTGCGGCCGCACCCAGGACGGTTTGCCCATTGGCATGCAATTCATTGCGGCCGTTAATGATGAACTGCTACTCCTCGAACTTGCCCGCAAGTTCGAGCAATCCTCACAGTCCCAGTGGATCACCCACTCCTGAATTTGCTCTTGGGCCGTCTCTTACCCGGAGTCATGAAGCTTTCGCGTCTTGCGGGGCCGTCGCCACCGCGCCTTTCCATTTCATAATCCATCCACCAATCACATATCCGAGCGTACCGGTGGTCATGCCGCCAAGAATGTCCGCGACATAGTGATACCGTCCCCAGATCGTGGAGACACACATCAAAACGAAAAATGGCATTATCCCCCAGAACAGCCAACGCCGGAATTTCCAAGCGCCCCACAGCGCCGCCGTCGCGCCGGCCACATGCTCCGAGGGAAACGCTGCGCCTCTCACTCTTCCAAAGTGCTCGATGAAATTGATTGTGGCGGTGAACGGCCCGCCTACCAGCGGCTCCTTCCACGCTCCTGCCAACGCAAACCAAGGACTCTCAATCGGGAAAAACATGGCAATCAAATATCCGCACATGTATCCCACCATCGAGTAGGTCATTACCGACCAGTACGCCCGCCACTCTCGCCGGTAATACAAAATGCCGCCAAGAATCAGCAGGTACGTGAAGTACGTCAGATAAAAGAACTGCATGCCATCATTCCTCAGCGGCGTGGCGAACTGTTCCAGCCAGATTGTAGGCTGGACGCCCGTCAGCCAGTGATCGAAAGCCAACAATTTCGCGTCTTGCCATTCGGGTGTGACCAGCGTCATCAGGTGCGCCAGTTCCTCAAAACAAAAAAGGAAGAACAGATGCGGATACCAGTGACGCCAGAAATGCCACCACTGTGTGCCGAAGGACACGCCAAATCGCGCTTCCTTAGCCGCCGCGCGCGCTCCCACCCAGCACAAAACCATCACCATCAGCGCTACTCCTGCCTGCACACCCAACAGTTTCAGCGGATGCTGAAGATTCTTGGCAAAGTACGCGATCAGCGCGCTCGAGACGCCCAGGTAACTTAGCGCCACACGTTCGTACGCACCGCTTCCTGCCCACGCCACTTCGGCTTCCCTGCGCACCCACTCGCGCGCCAGACTAAGAACGGACTGCGCTCCTCCCAGAAATACTTCGCCCTGCGTAGCACCTCCCGCCCCCCGCCACGTCGCGGCCACCGCTGTCGGTTCCGTCCTTTCTGTCTTTTTCAAGTTCATACCAGGCTCTCCCCACGTCGCATCGTTGTCCCGGCCAGCGGCATCTCCTGACCCGTGCACTTCTCTACTTGCCAGTGCCAGATCTCCCAGTTCCGCTGGTTGGCCACGGCCGTCAGGTCTCTTCCCGGATTCACAACATGGGCGTGACCGACCGCCGCAAGCATCGACTGGTCCAGCAACGCATTCCCATACGCGTGCGAGATTCGCAGATCGATCCGGTGTTCTTGCGCAATGCGCCTCACCGCGCGGAACTTTTCTTCTCCGTACACCGCTTCGCCAAGCAAGCGCCCCGTCCACTTCCCTTCTCGCTCTTCCATTCGCGTCGCGCACAGAAGCAACTTGCCCCCGGCTCCCCGAGCTTCCAGTTCGCATTCCATTGTCCGCGCCACCATGCGCGCTAGTGGCTCCGGCATCCCTGTGACCAGAACGATCTTGTGCCCTTGCCCCGCGTGCCAGGCCGCCCGCTCAATCCCTTCCTCGAAAAAGACCATTGCTTCTATATGCTGCAAAACGAGATCACATCGCACTCCGCTCCAATGCCGTTTGTTTCCATTCACCATCGCCGCAATTCCATGTGGTAACAATCGCAGCGCTTCTTGACCCCAAAGAAAATAGTTGGCAATCGGAATTGCGCGGCTTCGCCGCACCGCACGGAAAAATCGCCGTTCCTGCGACGGTTCCGGGGTCAGCGTTCCATCCACGTCGAAAAACGCCGCGACGCCTTGTTTCTGCGCGTTTTCAGCCTTCATGCCACGTTTCCTCGCGTCACTCTTCTAGCGTTTGCTCCCGCCAGGTTTCCCGCAAAAAACTTCCAACCCTCCAGCAGAACCGGTAGCCCGCGTACCACGCAGAACGTTCCCGTCGCCCACGCCAGCACGTGCGCGCCGGTGCGAATCGCCGCGTGTGCATCCACCGTCAGCGGCCCAACCAGCAGCACAGGGCCGCGCGTCAACGCCAACTCCAATCCCAGGTAGCAAAAGCACGCGCACTTCAGCACCGCGTACAATCCGCGGCTCCATCGCGAGCCCACCAGCGCGCGTCCCCACCATGTTTGCAGCATAGCGTTCGCGCCCCATCCCGAATGGCCTGCTTTCATCGCCAGCCCACGCAGGAAATCTGTCACCGCCCCGCGTGCGAAAAACAGCATTGGGAGCCACAACGAAACCATCCCCACCACCGCAAAGTAGGTGAAGTACATGTTCTCGATTACGCGGTCTCCCAGGATGTCAATCTGTGCGCCCACCGGAGTGGCCATCTTCCGCGTCCGCGCGAGGTGCCCGTCTAACGCATCCAGAGCGATGGACGTGACCGTCAGCAGCACTGCCAGCAGATTCATCCACGCGCCGTGGCCAACCAAACTTACCGCCGCAAATCCCACCAGCACTCGGAGCAATGTCACTTTATTCGGCGTCCAAACCATACCCACCTGCCCGAAACTCTTTACACCGGTGGGAAAGGCAAACTCCATACCAACTACGCCGTCAGTAACTCTTTATTTTCTAATATGTTGCAGGCGGCTCAAGATTTCCAAACCCCCTCCCCTGCCAGCCTTTTACGCCAGTTGTCTTTCTTTCCCTGCCGTGTGCCTCGATCCGACTTCTCTGCGTCCAATCCATTTGAGGGGGCCGCGGAGCATCTTCCCAATCTTTGTTTTGTGCGAGAATAGTCATCGGGGCCGCAAGCATTTCCCCACTATGCGCGAGCGATTACAGCAGCCTGTCACGGAAATCTCACTGTGGCGGGCAGTCAGGATTTCTAGGAAATGACCGATGTCTCGTTAGCCGGTGCTTTTCTCGCGGGATTGATCTCTTTTCTCTCGCCCTGCGTCCTCCCTCTGGTCCCCGGTTACATTTCCATGCTTTCTGGAATCGGCGTCGAGCAACTGCGCCAAGGCGAGCAACCCAAAGGCGGACTTTTTTCTTCCGCGCTTTCTTTCGTCGTGGGGTTCTCTGTCGTCTTCATCAGCTTCGGTGCATCCGCCAGCGCCGTCGGCGGTTTCTTGCAGCAGCACAAGAATCTGCTTACGCCCATCGCAGGAGCCCTGATCCTGCTCTTTGGCCTCCACCTTTTGGGCGGGCTAATCAAAATGAACGTGCGTGCCGGCATCATTCTTGGTGCAGTTCTTGTGGCACTGGGTATTGCCGCTCTCGTTCATGGTCACGGCCCGCTTTTTGCCGGTCTCGGCGCCGTCCATTTCTTCTCGCTCTCGATCATCGGATTCTTTGGCCCTCTGCTGGCGCGTTGGTTGAACCAGGACGTCCGCATTCGCAACACAGACACCAAACCCGGCATGCTTAGCGGTTTCCTTCTTGGCTTTGCCTTTGCTTTCGGCTGGACGCCCTGCATCGGCCCTATTCTTTCCGCTGTCCTCGTGCTCGCCGCTGCCAGCAACACCGTTGCCCGGGGCGTGCTTCTCTTGGCTGTCTATTCCGCTGGGCTCGCTGTGCCCTTTTTGCTCACCGCACTCGGCCTTGGCACGTTCATGCGTTTCTACAAGAATTTCCGCAGGTATCTTCACGTTGTGGAATTGTTCAGCGGAGCCCTCCTGCTGTTCATCGGCTTCCTGATTTTCTTCAACAAGCTGACTTGGCTTTCGGGAAAACTCACGTTTCTAAATCGCTTCTCGATGTAATATTTTTCTAGGTGGATAGCACGGATATGAAAAAAGTCTTGATTATTGTCGGAACAGTTCTGGCACTTGTGATCCTGACCTACTATGCAGATAAGGCTACGCGGGTTCAGGGCACTGGAAAAACTACGCTGATATCGGACGCCGCCGGAAAGCCCGAGCCTGATTTGAGCCTTAAGGATCTCGACGGCAAGCCCGTCTCCCTCGCCGATTACAAGGGTAAGGTCGTCTTCCTGAATTTCTGGGCCACCTGGTGTGATCCCTGCCGCGTGGAAATTCCATGGCTCATCGACATGCAATCGAAGTACGCTTCGCGTGGCTTCACCGTCGTCGGCGTGGCCATGGACGAGGAGGGTAAGAGCGTCGTCGCTCCCTTCATCGCCAAAGAGCGCTTCGACGTCAACGGCCAGCAGCTTCCCATGGGTTACCCCATCCTCATCGGCACGGACGAGGCGGCGGACAAATTTGGCGGCATCCTCGGCTATCCCACCAGCTTCCTGATTTCCCGGGATGGTAAAATCGTGGAGAAGTTCCAAGGTCTGAAAAGCAGCGATGAACTAATGAAAGCCATCGAAGCCCATTTGTAACCGAATCGACTATGCTTGCTGAACACGATTTCCAGAAAAAAGCCGACGCCCTCTTTGAGGATCTGAAGAAACGACTGCTGAATCTTGGCGATGTCCATGATTTCGACGTGGAAGGCGAAAGCGGCAAGCTAGAAGTTATCTTCGAGGAGCCCGAGCCCGCCAGATTCGTCATCTCGCCGAACACACCCATCCGCGAAATCTGGGTCTCCGCCCTCTCCACAAGTTTTAAACTTGGCTGGTCGGAATCCCGTAACGCCTTCATCCTCGAAAAGACAGGCGAAGACCTCTACGGAGTGATGAGCCGCGTGATTTCGCAACAGCTTGGTACTCAGGTGACCCTGTGAAACTTTTCTATACTGCTCTTCTAGCTGCGCTTTCCCTTCTCTCAACCTCCACTTTCTCGCAAGTGCCTTCACCCAAGGACGTCGTCGCTCCTACCGCCTTCGCCTCGTACGATCCTGTCGCTCGCGGCATGGCTCTCCAGGCCGCTGTCGTCCTGAAGATTCGCCCTGGCTTTCATGTGAACGCGCGCGAAGTTACGTTCGATTACCTGATCCCCACGGATCTTCGCGCGGATGCTCCCGCGGGATTCAAAGCTGAAAACGTGATTTATCCCAAGGGAACCCTGCAGACCTTCACGTTCTCAAAAGACAAGCCATTAAACGTGTATACCGGCACGGTGATACTGCGCTTGCCCATCAGCGTCTTACAAGACGCGCCGCTCGGTCCCCAGCATCTGGGCATGAAGCTCCGCTACCAGGCGTGCAGCACGGAAATCTGTCTGCCACCGGTCACCAAGGATGTCGAGTTGACTCTGAATGTCGTTGCCGTTCCCGCCGCCGCGAAATCCTCGAATCCCGATCTCTTCCCGCGTTCGCGCTGATTGCATCGCAGCCGCGTTTCCGAAAGAATGAATGAGCCATGGCCTCCATTTTTCGCGGTAAACGGTTCTGGCTTTTTCTTGCGGCTGTCATTTCCATTCTGGCCGCCGCGTCTTTCCTTTTTGTCGCTACCCGAACGCACAGCATGGAAGAACATCTCCGTCTCGTGCTCGTGCAGGACCTCAGTCGCCGCTTCGATAGCCAGGTCGAACTAGGTACGCTGACACTGGGTTTCTGGCCGCGCCTCCGCGTCACCGGTGAAGGCCTCACTGTCCACTTCCATAATCGGTTGGATGTGCCTCCCCTCATTTCCATCGAAAAATTTTCTTCCTACCCGGGTATATTGGGCCTTCTCCGTGAACCTCACCATGTCTCCAAGGTCGTCTTGGACAAAATGGTCATCACCATCTCGCACGGCAAACCCGGCGAGCCCGACAACGTTCCTGCTTCTCAATCTCCTTCCCCTCTGCTCATGGTCTTTGATGACGTGGTCTGCAAGAACGCCAGTCTTATCGTCATTCCGAAAAAAGCAGGCAAGGAACCTCTCGATTTCGAGATCCATGACCTGCTTCTGCGGCAGGTCTCGCCCGAAAATCCTCTCACCTTTCGCGGTAATCTCACCAATGCAAAGCCAGAGGGCGAGATCAGCACCAGCGGCAGCTTCGGCCCCTGGAATCTCCGCGAGCCTGGTGACACCCCGGTCTCCGGTTCCTACACATTCACGGACGCAGATCTTGGCACGCTACCCGGTATTGCGGGCATCCTCTCTTCCACCGGAAAATACCAGGGCGAGCTCGGCAAGATTGAAGTTCAGGGCGAAACCGACACGCCGGCGTTCTCCCTTGATTCTGTCGGGCGCGGCGTACCCTTGCGCACCACTTTCTCCGCCACTGTCGATGGCACCGATGGCGAAACCTATCTTCATCCCGTGCGCGCCATTCTCGGCCAATCGCTCTTCATCGCCAACGGCAGCGTCGTTCACACCTCCGAAAAGCAGGGGCACCTCATCACCCTGAATGTCATCGCACCGCAAGCCCGCTTGCAAGACGTCCTCGGTCTCGCCGTTAAATCCCAAAAACCGCCCATGGTTGGCACCCTCAAGTTAAAGACCACCCTAGTCGTTCCGCCCGGCAACGCGAAAGTCATCGACAAGCTTCTCCTCGATGGCGATTTTGGTGTTGAGGATGCCCGCTTTAGCGATTCGGAGATCCGTTCCCAGCTTGCATCCCTCAGCCGCCACGGCCTTGGCGAACCCAACCAGGAAGACGCCGGCAGCGCGGCAACTGATCTGAAAGGCCACTATCACGTGGAGAATGGCGTCGCCACATTCACTCATCTCCAGTTTGGCGTGGAAGGCGCCACAGTCATCCTCGACGGTTCCTATGATTTGAAGGGCGGCCAACTCAACTTTCACGGTCAGCTTCGTTTGAAAGCGGAACTCTCGCAAACGGTCGGCGGCGTCAAGTCGATCTTCCTGAAGCCTTTCGACTCGTTTTTCAAAAAGCAGGGTGCTGGCACAGTAATCCCCATCGCCATTACCGGAACGCGCGAAAACCCGGTCTTCAGCGTCTCCGTTTTTCACGAAACGATCAAAAAGCAACCAGGGGAGAATTCATCTGGAAAGGAAAAGAAGTAGCTCTTTTCAATAGTGGGCGTGGACCAACGCGGCTATTTTGGGAATTCGCTTACCGCCTCGCGCAGCCTTTTCACTACCCGCTCTTGTCCCAGCGCGACCATGGTGTCAAACAGCGGTGGCGCCACGGCTTGGCCAACAATCGCAACGCGCGTCGCATTGATGAGTAATCCCGCTTTCACTCCCGCCTCTTCCGCTATTTTCCGCGATGCGTGATCGCAAGAGTCATGATTCCACTCCGTCAATGCCGCCAGCGCTTCCGCCAGCGTTGCCAGCAAGCTCGGCACCTTTTCGTCCTTCCAGAATTTCGCTTTCGCCGCCGGATCAATCGTGAACTCGTCGCTGAAAAATGCCCGCGACCAACTGCTGAAATCCGGGAGCAGCCGGACCCGCGGCCGCAACAAATCCACCGTCTTTGAAAACCATTCGTGACCCGCTCCCGCCGCCCACTTTTCCTTCCACAGCCCATCCCGCTTCAGTTGCTCTTCCACTTCGGGCAGCAACTCCTCAATTGGAAGTTTCTGCAGATACTGCGTGTTGAACCATTCCAGCTTTGCCCGGTCAAATACGCCATTCGTCCGGCTGACCCCTTCCAGTGAGAACCTCTCGATCAAGTCTTTCGTTCGGAGGAACTCTTCATCCCCGCCCGCTGACCAGCCCAACAGCACCAGGAAATTCCGGAACGCTTCCGGCAGAAATCCTTCCCGCCGGTAAATATTTACATCCGTTGCCCCGTGCCTCTTCGATAGCCGCTTCTTGTCCGCCCCCAGAATCAGGGGAACGTGCGCGAACACCGGCGGTTCCACGCCCAGCGCGCGGTACAGCAACACCTGCTTCGGCGTGTTTGAGATGTGGTCGGCGCCGCGAATTACATGTGTGATGCGCATATCAATGTCGTCCGCCACCACGCTCATCTGGTACATCGCCTGGCCAAACTCCTCGCCATCTTTCCCGGAGCGCAGCAGCACGAAATCCTCGATGTCGTCGTTGGAGAATTCCGTCTCGCCGAATACCGCATCAAAAAAGTTCGTTGTTCCTCCCGTCGGCACCTTAAACCTCAGTGCCGGCTTCGTGTCCGGCGAAGACGGCTTCCCATCGCGGCATGTGCACCGCGCAACTTTGCGCAATTTTGTGGCTTCCGCGCCTTCTTCCGCGTGGTCCCCTCCCGCATAGCGCTCCGGGGGGCAGTAGCACAGGAACGCATCCCCGCTCGCCAGGCATTTCTTGGCCATTTCGCGGTAGAGCGCCGTTCTCTGAGATTGGTAATACGGCCCTTCGTCCCAATCCACACCCAGCCATTTCAGGCCGTCAATAATTCCCGTTACCAACTCGGGCTTATTCCGTTCCGCGTCCGTATCCTCGATCCGCAAAATCATCGTCCCGCGTTCTTTTCGCGCAAACAGCCAGTTAAACAGCGCCGTCCGCGCGCCGCCCACGTGCAAATAGCCCGTCGGTGAAGGCGCAAACCGCACCCGCACACTGCCTTTTGTCGTTCCGCTCGCGTCTGTCATGGTAAGTTGCTTCTCGCTCTCTTCTCGCAAAACTTCAGTCTACCGGAACCTCCCGGGGCCGTCCAACGCGACTCGCCCAGGTCCCTTCTCTAGCGCGCTCATTACTTAGCGCGGGCCCGGCCTACTTTTCCGTGCCCCACCCCCTACTACCTCTTTCGCCACCAGTACCTCCGTACCCTCCCTGCTCCTTTTCGCACTGCCTCATAATCGCAAGTGATTCGTTTTGTGTGCAGTCGGGCTCATCGGTGACGGCCAGCAGGGTTGTTTGCTCGGGGTGCATTTAGTTCTTGGTGTCTCCCGGCGCTAGCCTCTGATTCTTTGCTAATTCCGTCCGCCTTTGCAGCCTTCGCACATCAGGTGGCGCCTTTAGGCTCGTTGATGGTTCAAAGCATCATTGCGCTTAGTTTCTTGATCGGAACTCTCCTCGTCGGAGTGTTCTTCGCCTACGTCTATTCTCTCAAGCGCCAGCAATATCTTCTTTACTGGACGGCCGCCTGGGTTTTCTACGGCCTGCACTATCTTTGCCCCGGTCTCTCTCCCTGGACCGGTGAACACACCCTCCTCACCTCACTCAATCACGCTCTGTTCGGATTTGCCGGCATTTGCTTCTTCCTCGGCACGCAACTCTATACCCGCAAGCAACTCTGGACCATTCCAGCCATCGTCGCCGCCTTCATTCTCGCCGCGTGGTCTTCCGCCGATGCATTGTGGCAATTGCCGCTGTCTTCCTTCGTGCCCTCCTCGCTCATTTATGTCTACGTCGGCCTCCTCTTCTGGCGCGAAAGCCAGCATCACGAAACTCTTGTGGATCGCCTGCTCAGCGTTTCCTTCATCGCATGGGGCCTCGTCTTTCTTGCATTTCACATCCTGCATTTCACGCCTGAATTTGTCGGCCAGACTGCACGGCCCATCTCCGCGGTTCCCATCGCCTTTGTTTCCATGCTCCTGATCATGGCCGTTTACGAAGAGGAGAAGAGGCGCGTTGAGCGTAATATGCTCGCCCTCTCCAATCTCAATCTCGCCACTTCCAGCTTCGTCGGCGGCGAAATCCAGCGCATGCTCGCGCAGGCTCTCGATCGTGTTCTCGGGGTTGTTCGCCTGCCCGCCGGCGCACTTTTCCTTCACCACGGCGATCCCAACGGGCCCACTTCCGTCGTCTCCGCGGGCATTCCCGATGAATTTTGTCGCATCGCTCAGGAACAGGGACTCGACGATTATCTTGTCGGTCTTGTCTCACGCCTCGGCGGTTTGCTTGGCTTCCGCGATCTTCGCGACGACAACCTCACGGCCCTCGAAAAAGACGAGCCCATCCGCCATTTTCGGGAGCTTGCTCTCAAGCATGGCTTGCGCAGCATCGTCGTTATCAGCCTGCAAGCCAAGGAACAGGCTTTCGGCCTCCTGCTCCTCGGCACGCCCGACAATCGCCGTTTCACCTCCGCCGAATTGCGCTTGCTTCTTGCTCTCGGCCACCAGATCGGCATGGCCGTCGAAAACAGCTACCTCATTCAGCAGACCTCGCGACGCTCCGAAGAGCTTCACGTTTTGAACGAAATCGGTCGCGCTCTCAGCTCCACCCTCAATCAGGAAGATCTTCTCCGCAAAATCTGGGAGGAGTTGCGCCGCCTTTTCGATGTGGAAAACCTCTACCTCGCAACCCCTGATACCTTGCGCGATGCCATTCAGTTTGAGTTGGAAATGATTGATGGCGTGCGCATGCCCAAGCGCTCGCGCCCCGCCGGAAATCACATCACTGAATACATCCTGCGCACACGCCAACCCGTTCTCATCCGCGAGAATTTCGTCACCGAAGTCCGCAAACTCGGCGTCGACCCGCTGCGTACCGCTGGCTCGTTCTGTGGCGTCCCTCTTGTCGCCTACGATCACGCCATTGGCGCTCTTTGCATCTTCTCCGATCAGGACCGCGCTTTCGACGAAGGCCACCTGGAGCTTTTACGCGTCCTCGCCAGCGAAGCCAGTATCGCCATTGAAAACGCCAGACTCTTCCAGGAAGAACGCACCAAAGCGCGCCACCTCAACCTTTTGAATCTCATCTCCCGGGACGCGATCGCCACGCTCAACCCCGATGAAGTGCTAGCCAAGATAACCGAGCAGCTTGAAAACGGCCTCACCTATGATCACATGGGCATCGCCATTCTTGACTACACCACGCGCGAGCTCCATATCCAGGCCGAAGGCGGCAAACGCCGTGGCGCCATGGGACTTCGCCTTCCCCTGGACACCGGTCTCATCGGCCAGGTCGCGCGCACCGGGAAAATCGCTACGTTCCGCTCCCTCCCGAGTTCACAGAACGGCCCCAAGCCCGTCCTCGCCGATACGCTTACCTCGATGGCCCTTCCCATCTTTTATGCCGATCACCTTCACGGCGTTCTCTATGTCGAAACCGTTGACCGCGTTGATTTCTCCGAGGAAGAATCGCTGCTCCTCAGCACGCTTGCCGACTTGATTTCCGGCGCGCTCCACAACGCCCTCACGTTCCAGAAGGCCCAGGAACAGGCCATCACAGACGGCCTCACCGGCGTCAAGACTCATCGCTTTTTCATGGAAGCGCTCTCCTCCGAATGGAAGCGCTCTTCCCGCGCCGGGCGTTCCTTCGCTCTCGTCCTCATGGACCTCGACCGCTTTAAGTTCGTCAACGATTTCTACGGTCACCTGGAAGGCGACCTAGTTCTCCAGCGCGTTGGCCAAATCCTGGCCCGAAAGCC
>CAYOOS010000001.1:18034-23268 GCA_964405585.1 uncultured Acidobacteriaceae bacterium
CGGGAAGCTTGTTCGAGTGAGCCTCGGTTCTGTATCCTGGAAAGCAACTGCCGCCGCTCCGATGTCGTGGCCCGCTACGGTGGCGACGAATTCGTCATCCTTATGCCGGAAACCACCATGGAGCAGGCTCGCCAGCTTGCCTCCAAATTGCGCGGATGGGTCTCCGCAGACCCACTTCTTCGCGAGAAGAACATCACCGCCAGCTTCGGCATCGCCTGTTATCCCCTCCACGGCTCCACGCCTCAGGAACTCATCCAGGTCGCGGATGCTTCCATGTATCTTTCCAAACATCAGGGCGGCAACACCGTCTCCACCGCCGATCACGTGGACCCCAAGGAAGCGCGCCGCTGGAAGCGCGATGTTCTTGAGGCCTACCTCGGCGTCACCCTCAAGCGTCTTTTCGCCACCGGCCCCGATTCCTTCAACGAAATCCACCAGCGCCTTCGCCAGTTCACTGAATCTCTGCCGCCCGGCGAATCTGCCACTTCTTCTCTCGCGGACGGCCCCACTTCACTTCCGCAATCCATCCTCGATACCGTTACTTCGCTCGCCTACGCCATTGATGCCAAGGATCAGTACACTCAGGGCCATTCACAAAAAGTTTCCGCGTACGCCGCGCTGCTCGCCGAATCGCTCGGCATGTCCGAAGCCGAAGTCGAGGAGATGCGTCTTGCCGCAATTCTCCACGATGTCGGAAAGGTGGGCATTCCCGAGGCCATCCTGAACAAGAGCGGCCCGCTCAATCCCGAAGAATGGGATACCATGAAGACCCACGTGAATTTTGGCGCTCAGCTTCTCGAACCCCTGGCTCCCCTCGCGCGCATTCGTCTGATGGTCCTACACCACCACGAATTCTTCGATGGTTCCGGCTATCCCAACGGACTCTCCGGCGAAAGCATCCCCATTGGTGCGCGCATCATCACCATCGCCGATTCTTACGACACCATCACGAGTGACCGCAGCTACAAAAAGGGCCGCACCGCTGAGGAAGCCCTCTCTGAACTTGAACGCTGCGCGGGCACGCAATTCGATCCTCACCTCATCGCTGCCTTCGTCCGCGCCATGCGCCTCCTCCCCAACCCCATCATCGAAGCTGCCTCCCTACTTTCCCGCAATCCCTAACCCATCCTTGTACTCCGCTCTGTAGCTCAAGCGTTCACGCCTAAGGCATTTTCCTGGGTGTCGTTCTGCTTCGCAGGTTCGAGCACAGCTCGGCCGCATCCGGCAACACGTCTGAACTCGTATCTCACGATGGGCGGCTCTTCATGCCTCTCAATTTCGGCTCACACTCCTGTTTAGTTAACTGTCTGCCTCCAACTTCTCCCCTAAAACCAGCTTTCCACAGATTATTGGTTGCACCTCACACGGCTCTGTGCGCGTCGTCACTGACGCCATGTTCATCGCGGAACCATAGTGCCCCGTCCGTTCATCGACTCTTGACGGTCACACCAGGGGGTTCTCCCGTGAACAACCCATCTTCTCAGTCCACTTACGATGTCCTGCGTCAGCACGGCGTCGATCGCAGAGACTTTCTGCGCTTCTGTGTCGCCACCACGGCGGCCATGGGACTCGAACTCTCTATGGTCCCCACAGTGGTCGCCGCCATGGAGAACAAGCCTCGTATCCCCGTCATCTGGCTCCACGGTTTGGAGTGCACATGTTGCAGCGAATCCTTCATCCGCTCCTCCCACCCCATCGCCCAGGACATCGTCCTCAACATGATCTCCCTCGATTACGATGACACTCTGCAGGCGGCTGCTGGCTTCCAGGTCGAGGAAATTCGCAAGAAGCTCATTAAGGATCACCCCGGCGGCTATCTTCTCGCCGTTGAAGGCAACGCCCCCACCAAGGATGGCGGAGTCTACTGCACGGTTGGCGGCGATACATTCCTGAATATCCTTAAGGAAACCGCCGAGCACGCCAAAGCCATCGTCGCCTGGGGCTCCTGCGCTTCCAATGGCTGCGTCCAGGCCGCGCATCCCAATCCCACCGGCGCGATGCCGGTCCACAAGCTCATCACCGATAAACCCATCATCAACGTTCCCGGCTGCCCGCCCATCGCCGAAGTGATGACGGGCGTCCTGACGTACATCCTGACCTTCGACGCTCTGCCCGAACTTGATCGCATAGGCCGCCCCAAGATGTTCTATGGCCAGCGCATTCACGATAAGTGCTACCGCCGCGCTTTCTTCGACGCTGGCCAGTTCGTCGAGTCCTGGGACGACGACGGCGCGCGCAAGGGCTGGTGCCTCTATAAGATGGGCTGCCGCGGTCCAACAACTTACAATTCTTGCTCCACATTTAAATGGAACAATGGCGTTTCCTTTCCCATCGGCTCCGGGCACGGCTGCATCGGCTGTAGCGAAGCTGGCTTTTGGGATAACGGACCGTTCTACCAGCGCCTCTCAGGCGTCGTGGTTCCCGGCATTGATGCCACTCCCAATGCCATCGGTGAGGTCCTTGGCGCCGCCGCCGTTATTGGCGTAGGTTCCCACCTCGTTTCTACTGTCGTCCGGCAGAACGCACGCAAGATTCACGTGGACGACACGCCGCCCGCGGACAGCAAAAGCGAATAAAGGTGCTCTATGACAACTCGTGTCGTCGTTGATCCAGTAACGCGCATCGAAGGTCATCTCCGCATCGAGGCCATGCTCAATGACTCCGGCCACGTCGGCGACGCCATGTCTTCTGGCACCATGTGGCGCGGCCTGGAGGTCATTCTCCAGGGCCGCGACCCGCGCGATGCTTGGGCTTTCTGCGAACGCATTTGCGGCGTCTGCACTACCGTCCACGCTCTCGCTTCAGTCCGCTGCGTCGAAAATGCCCTCAGCATCAAGGTCCCCAAAAACGCCGAAATCATTCGCAACATTCTGTTCCTCACCCAGATGGTGCAGGACCACGTCATTCATTTTTATCACCTCCATGCTCTGGACTGGGTGGACATTGTCTCCGCGCTAAAGGCTGACCCCGACCAGACTGCTGCTCTCGCGCAGAAGATTTCGCCTCATGCGGAAAAAGCCAGCCCTGGTTACTTTCGCGATATCGCCGCCACTCTCAAAAAGTATGTGGACTCCGGCCAGCTTGGCCTTTTCGATAACGCCTATTGGGGTCATCCTGCGTACAAGCTTCCTCCCGAAGCCAACCTGATGGCGGTTTCCCACTACCTCGAAGCCCTCAAGTGGCAAAAAGAAATCATCAAGATTCACACGATTTTCGGCGGCAAGAATCCCCATCCGAACTATCTCGTCGGTGGCATGGCTTCTGCTATCAACCTGCAAGGCGACAGCGCGATCAACATTGAACGTCTAAACATGGTCAAAGGCCTTATCGCGCAAGCCAAGCAGATCGTGGACACGCTCTATATTCCCGACCTCCTCGCTGTCGCTTCCTTCTATCCCGAATGGACGCAGATTGGCGGCGGCCTCGGCAATTACATGGCCTACGGCGACATTCCGCAGAACGGCATCAGCGATGTTTCCAGCTTCAAATTCCCTCGCGGCGCCATTCTCAACAAAAATCTCGCCGAAGTTCTTCCGGTCGATCCAGCCGACGCCGGCCAGATCCAGGAAGAGGTCACGCACTCGTGGTACGAGTATTCTGCCGGCAAGACTTCTCTCCACCCCTGGGAAGGCGAAACTTCTCCCAAGTACACAGGCCCGAAGCCGCCCTATACCCAACTCGATGAAAACGCCAAGTATTCCTGGTTGAAGACGCCGCGGTGGAAGGGCAACGCCATGGAAGTGGGTCCGCTCTCCCGCGTCCTTATTGGCTTCGCCAGCGGTCACAGCGATTTCAAGGAAGTGGTTACCGCCGCTCTTGGCGCTCTGAAGATTCCCGCCTCCGCTCTCTTCTCCACGTTAGGCCGCACTGCCGCTCGTGGCCTGGAAACGCAACTCGCCGTACAGTGGCTCCAGGACGAGTTCGACCGACTGATCGCCAACCTCAAAGCTGGCGATTCCACCACCGCGGACACTTCCAAGTGGGAACCTTCCTCCTGGCCGGCAGAAGCAAAGGGTTACGGCTTCACCGAAGCTCCCCGTGGTGCCCTATGTCACTGGATCCACATCAAGGATACAAAGATCGCCAATTACCAGATCGTTGTTCCCTCGACCTGGAACGCTTCACCCAAGGACGCTAAGGGCCAACACGGCGCGTACGAATCCGCCCTGCTCGGCACACCAATGGCCGACCCCAAGCGTCCGCTGGAAATCTTGCGCACCATTCACTCCTTCGATCCTTGTCTGGCCTGCGCATCTCACGTCCTGGACAAGGATGGCCGCAAGCTTTCCGAATTCCTGGTTCGTGTCTAGGAGGCGGCTATGGCCAAAGTCATTCAGCCGTTCGATCCGAAAGATGTCGTCGCCCATCCGGAGCACTATTTTCGCCGCGCCTACGTGTGGCAAGTGCCTGTCCGCCTCACGCACTGGGTGAACGCGCTCTGCATTTCCGTACTTTTCCTGACCGGCCTTTATATCGCCTCGCCTATCCTCGCTCCCAGCGGCGAGCCCGCGAATCACTTCGTCATGGGCCGCGTTCGCCAGATTCACTTTATTGCTGGCATCACTTTCGTCATCAGCTTCCTTGTGCGCATTTATTGGTTCTGGGCAGGCAATAATTATGCGCGTTCCGGTTTCCCGTTTTTCTGGCGCGTTGGCTGGTGGCGCGACCTATTCCGCCAAGCGGCCGACTACTTGAAACTCGAGCGCGGCCACGTCCATCTTGGCCATAACGCTCTCGGCGGCTCCGCGTATACCTTTTTCGTCATTTTTCTTGGATGGGTGCAGATCTTCACCGGCCTCGCTCTCTATTCGGAGACGAATCCCGCCGGCATCCTCAATAAACTTTTTGGCTGGGTCATTCCCCTGCTCGGTAATTCCTACAAGACCCACATGATTCATCACCTGGTGGCGTGGGCTTTCCCCATCTTCGCTCTCTTGCACATCTACATCGTCACCTACGACTCGACGCAATATGGCAATGGTCTGATTACCTCCATCATTTCAGGCTACAAATTCTATCGGCAGGGAGACATCCGCAACGATGAATGGTTATCCTGATTTCCTGCGCGACCGCGAGCCCGCCACTCCTCCCATTCTCGTTCTCGGCCTTGGCAACACCCTTCTCAGCGATGATGGTGTCGGTCCCGCGCTTCTCGATCACCTCGCCAATTCCGCCGGGAACTGGGATGGCCAGGTCGAATTCGTGGACGGCGGCACGCAGGGCCTCGCGCTTCT
>CAYOOS010000001.1:23368-44105 GCA_964405585.1 uncultured Acidobacteriaceae bacterium
ACTGGGATGGCCAGGTCGAATTCGTGGACGGCGGCACGCAGGGCCTCGCGCTTCTCGGGCGCCTCAGCGGACGCACAGCCCTCATCATTGTTGATGCGGTGAAGACCGGCGCGCCTCCGGGCACCGTTCATCGCATGACACTCGCGGAACTCCGCAGCGTCAATCCCGGCCACGCCAGTTCCTCGCACGAAGGCAACGCCGGCGAACTCCTCGCTGCCGCGCAACTTCTTGATGAACTCCCCTCTCGATTATTCGTTGTCGGCGTTGAGCCAAAGAACATTGCCACCGGCCTCGGCCTCTCCGCTCCTGTCGAACGCGCGCTTTCCGAAGTCTCCAGGGAAGTCAACAATCTCCTGAAGCAACTCTGCGAATGCTCAATGGTCCCTATTTCATAGGCAGGGTCCGCCTTTCGAGGCAGACCGCTCTGCGTTCTTAAGAGTGCACTGGACACAAGAAAGCAAGGCAAGCGATAAGCCTGCCTTGCAAGGGAATGCGTGCAACTCGCCGAATTAGACCGAAACACTCAACGGGTTGCTGGCCGATGTCAAGTTGGAAGAGCCTGAGGACAGACTTCCAGTCGCGCCGCTCAGTTGCGTCAGATCCTGTTGCAACGAAGCGTAGGCCGATTGCGCACTGGAAAGATTGCCACCTTGCAACGCCTGCCCGAGTTGCGAAAAGAGTTGGCTCAGCGTGTTCTGCGTGCTGGAAGAATCCTGCGAACCTCCGGAATGATGGTGGTGATGGTGGGCATGGCCGGAAGCGCCGCTGGCTGCTTGCTGCTGAAAGTCCTGTTGAATGGTGGAGTAATCCTGTTGCGCCGCCGTCAAGTTGCCCGACTGCAGATCCTGCGAGAGTTGCTGGAACGCAGTGGCGATCGGGCTGGCGTTTGTTTGTGTGCTGGTGGCAGTGGACTGCCCACTGCTCGGCTGCAGCGCTGCAAAATCGGATTGCGCCTGCGTAAGATTCCCCGACTGC
Organism: uncultured Acidobacteriaceae bacterium; assembly: GCA_964405585.1. Lineage (GTDB taxonomy): Bacteria > Acidobacteriota > Terriglobia > Acidiferrales > UBA7541 > Acidiferrum. The sequence continues at coordinate 24,344 of CAYOOS010000001.1, forward strand.
AGGGCTTGGCCGAGCTGCTGGAATTCTTGTTTGAAATTCTGGTACGGCGATTGTGTGGACTGCGAACTCAAGAGTTGGAAAATGCTGCTACTCGCGATTCCTGCAATGGACATTGGAAGTTCCCCTCCTCGATTTTCGGCAAGAACCTCGCCTGGTGCATAAGCCGCCTTATTCAATTCCATCATCGGCCGGCTCGCGCAAAACTTTAGCGCGCCGGTACCGAGAACAATCCGCAATAAGGCAATCGCCATGCCACCCCTCACTTACATTCCGCCAACTCGTACATTGAAAATGCACAGCTTATTTCAGCCATCTGCCACATTAGAATTTCCTAGCCTCGACTCCGCGCACATCCTGCAGCCACACCAGGCAAACTTTGCCGCTCCCTTCTTCACATCTCTCCGTCAATCGTCGAAGTGCTATCCTCATCCCAATCGCCATGCCCTCCAACTCCAATTCTCTGCAGCCACAGTTCCACTTTGATTGCGTGTTCTACTACGTCTCTGACATGGAGGCCGCGATCCGCTTTTATCGCGATCTGCTCGGCTTTGCGCTCATTTCATGGGACGTCCTCGCGCGCTTCGATATTGATGGTCTTCTCTTTGAACTTGTACCCGCTCCACCCAACGGAAATCCTCGCGGTCCAGGCAATGCACGCCTCTGCCTCAGCGTGGAAAATGTCCAGCAGGCGCTCAACGATCTGCATTCTAAAGGAGTGCGCACAAGCGCGGCCGTGGACAAAGGCACCGGCGTGCTCGCCTCGCTGGAAGACCCAGACGGCAACGAAATCTGCCTCTGGCAATATCACCCAAAGCCGTAGGGGCACGATATATCGTGCCCCTGTCTTTTCTCTCTTAAGTACCGTAGCTACGGCACGAGTCAGAGGGGGATCTTCAGGCAGGCTGCAACTGGTTCAAGCTAGGAAACGATACAGGCTCCGCCAGCGTCAGCGGTTGCGCCGGCACGCCCTGCTGCAGCTCTCTGGCGAGCACTTCGATCGCCAGCGCCGAAAGCGGCGGGCAAACAATCGTCGCATCCAGCAGGCCACCGCAGGTCCAACGTCGGCCGTGCTCTTCCAATCCGTCGCACCCGATATATCGGACCTTGTCCGCGCCTTCCTGAGACGTTTGGCCTGCGACTTGGCGGAATGCCTTGCGCGCGCCCATGGCCATAAAGTCGTTCTGCGCCGCCACTACACGCGGGCGAGATTCGCGCGAGGCGGGCACGCGCAGCCAAGAAGCCATAACTTCGGATGCAACGGACTCCTGCCACTGGCCGTGCAATGGCCGGATCTTGATCTGCGGATTCTTGGTCGCCAACATTCCTTCTTTGCGCGCCTGCATCACAGGGTGGCCGCTGGGGCCTTCCAGGTACACGACGGTGCCTCCGTTCGGAAGCAAGGCATTCAACTGCCGTCCCTGGATGCGCCCTGTTTCGACGTGGTCGGTGGTCACAGCAAACATCGGCGCACGAGAGGAACCGCGCAGCTCCGCGATGTAAGCCACTTCACGATTCAGCACGATCCAGCCAACACCCGCTTTCGCCGCCTCCTGGGCAACGCGCACCATTCCGGTCCCGATCGGCTCCAGTATGAGGACGTCTGGGCGTGTCTCCTCTGCGGAATAAATGAGCTTCAGCAATTGTTCACTTTGCGTGACGGCATCGCCCTCGGCGTAAATCACGTTGACTTGGTACCCGTGGCGCTGACCCGCAACCTGCGCGGCCCGCGCTTCCGCTTGCTGATACACGCTATTCGCAACGTGCAATGACACGACGATCTTGAGTGCGGCGGAATTCATGTGGGTCCTTTATCTCCAAATAGTCTTGATCGCGCGCTCGTGAAACAGCTAGATAGCACACTATATTTACTAACCTACTAAATATGCAGTGATGGGAGTCATAGTTGTACGTGACTCAGCGTGAACGGTCATGATTTGTAAATTCAGATTGAATGTATCGTTAATTTCGATGCGCTGTATTGTAAACGCTTTGTGAACGTCCTGCCCTGAGTGCTCCTTCCCCCCTCTGCTGGATGGAGTCGGGCAATTGGATACCTTTGGAACTATCGCGCAGACGTTGGGCTGGACTTACAGGCAGCACCTTCGTAAGATTCGCGGCATGAAAAAAGTGAAATCCAGCCGCGCTCCGAAAACTGTGGACGAATATCTTGCCGGCGTAGCGGAACCTGCGCGCAGCACCCTGGAAAAGGTCCGCGCCGCGATTCGCTCCGCGGCACCACAGGGGGCCACGGAAGGCATCAGCTACGGTATTCCCATGTTCAGGCACAAAGGAGTGCTGGTGTGGTTCGCCGCATTTGCGAACCATTGCAGCCTCTTCCCCACAGCCGCTGTGATCGCGCAATTCCAGCAAGAGCTCAAGGCTTTTCGCATTTCCAAAGGCACTATTCAATTCCCTGTGGACAAGCCTTTGCCAGCGGCCCTCGTGAAGAAAATAGTAAAGGCGCGCCTCGCTCACATTGAAAACAAGAAACCCCGCTGATCGACGCTGCTAGAAAGAACGCGTGCCCGCTACCAGCTTTCTCAAGGTGTGTTGGAAACTCTCACTGGCGTAACTTCTAATTCGCCTCGAAGTCCACTTCGATAGGCTCAATCAGCGGCATCAGCCAGCCTAGCAACTTCTGATGCGCCGGATGTCCGCCGTAACTTTCCAGTGCGGTTTTGTCCGCGAACTTCATCACGCCGCCAAGCTCATAGCCCTGTCCGCGCGGCGAAAGATTCATCCCAACAAAGGTTTCCAGCAAACCAGATATCTGCCCCTGCAACCCGCGAATTGCCGTCACTACGCGGTCCTTTTGCTCCATCGTCACTCCCGGCTTCCATCGAAAAGCAAACATGTGAATGTACATAGCTGGTCAAATTCTCCCGTCGCCTTCAATCTGCCTTCGTCCTGATAACGCGCCTCGCTCGGCTTCGCCATCTTCTCACAGCGATCGATTACGCACGAATGGATTTCCAAATTCGAAGCATCGTAGGCGCGCCATTTGGAAATCGGCGGGGATCCCAGACTGCATTGGGGAAAAGTCCTAGCCGTGGATATCCCGCGTCATTTAGCCGACCTCAGGCAACGCAACCTCCCTTTCCTGAATCTCTACCAGCGGGTGTGAACGGCCGACAATCTCGCGATGTAGAATAGCGGCGAACCGGCGGCGGGTAGTTTAAGATAAGCGAACCGGGGGTGAGACCATGTGGCATATCAGATTGAGCATTGTAGGGATCGCGGCGTGCTGCCTGCTGCTTTTGGGTTTGTCGCCACGGGCGGTGGCGCAATGCTCGATGGGCTCCGATTACAATGGGATTGCCTTGCGCACCGGCAGTCCGTTCCAAGCCGAGAAAACGAATACCTTCACGCCTGAAACGCAAAGCCAACTCACTCCGCCGGAGCGGCCACCCGAATTGGTTGCCAGGGATGGCCAGGGGCGTGTCCGAACGGAAATGACCGGGGGAAAATTCAAGGTGGAAGAAGGCGAGGGAGCGGGAACGCAAGAAGTCGAGCGCATGGTCACAATCTGCGATCCGGTGAGCGGGAAGCTGGTGAGGTTGGATATGTTAAACAAAACGGCGACCATCTTGACACGGGGGCGACTGTCGCCACGAACGACAACCCAGCCGCAGGGGGGAATGCAGATGCAACGCCCATTCTGCCCCACGTTTGCACCGGTGCAAAGCGTTGGCAACCTCCAACGGGAGGATTTGGGGCACCGGTCCATCGAAGGTTTCGACGTGCAGGGAGTGCGCACAACCAGGCCTCAGCACGCACTGCTCAACGGCGAAGGAACTGCTCCCGCTTTCACCACCGAAACATGGTGTTCGGAGGAGTTGGGTGTAATGCTCGTGCATGTGACCGTCCCAACCGGGCCAGCCCAGGCGAAGCAGGAACAGAAATTGACCAAGATAGTCCCCGGCGAGCCGGATCCCGCCCTGTTTCAAATTCCCCCCGATTACCGCGTCGTCGAGCGCATCCCTGAGGAACGAAAACCCGGCCAGATGAGAACGCTTGGAGTTGCCTCGCCGACACCAGCGTCTGTTCCGGCGGAAGCCCCGCCGCAATAGGGACCATGTGAGCGGTGTTCCCTCAGGGCCGCCCCGAGCGTCAGGCAGCCTCTCCAAGAGCAAACGAACTCAAGAAAACGTCTCAAGTACGAAGTCCTGAGATACAGTGGAGCTACACTCTTCACCCGAGGACACCCATGCAAACCGCAACCGTGCAATGGATTGGTGAACAACGATTCCTGGCCACCAGCCCTTCGGGGCACGGCGTGCTCATCGATTCCGACCGCGAATCGAACAAGGCGCCCGGACCGATGGAGCTGGTGCTGATGGCACTGGGAGCCTGCACCGCCACGGACATCGTGATCATCCTGGGCAAAAAGCGGCAGAAGCTGGAATCATTGGAAGTAGTGTGCTCCGGTGAGCGCGCCAGCGATCCTCCCACGGTCTGGAAGAAGCTGGAGATCGTCTATCGTCTGCGCGGCGCGCTGGATGAAGGGGCGGTGAAGCATGCCATCGCGCTGAGCGAGGAAAAATATTGCTCCGTGGCGGCCATGCTGCAAAAGACGGCAAAAGTCACCTGGCGCTACGAACTGCTTCCGGCAAAGTGAAGGGATTTTCGCGACCTCGGACGAGGAAATGCGGCTCGCGGCGCTTGTTTCCAGCAAAGTTCCTCGCATACAATCATGATTCTTTGCACCGCATCTGGAATCATCAAGGAGTCTCATGTCTCGTCTCGCCGCAAAAATCACGGGTGTAGCCGGCTACGTGCCGCCCCGCGTGCTGACCAACGCCGACCTGGAAAAGATGGTGGACACCACGAACGACTGGATCATGGAACGCGTCGGCATACGCGAACGCCACCTCGCCGATAAAGGAGTGGCCGCGAGCGATCTGGCCGTGGAAGCTGTGAAGAAACTTCAGGCAGCCCATCCTTTTGATCTGCAATCGGTCGAGCTGATCGTTGTGGGCACGGTCACCCCGGACATGATGTATCCCTCAACCGCGTGCCTGGTTCAGCACAAGCTGGGCATTCAAAACACCTGGGGCTTCGACGTTTCCGCCGGTTGCTCCGGCTTCCTTTACGCGTTGAACGCAGGAACGAAGTTCATCGAATCGGGGCAGTACAAAAAAGTGCTGGTGATCGGCTCAGACGTGAACTCTTCGATGACGGATTACACCGATCGCGCCGTGTGCATCATTTTTGGCGATGGCGCCGGGGCTGTGATGCTGGAACCTGCGAAGGAAGGCGAAGACGGCATCATGGATCATGTGGCCCAGGTGGAGGGAATGGGCGGGCAATTCTTATACATGCCGGGCGGCGGCAGCTTGAACCCCGCTTCACACAAGACGGTGGATGAAAAGATGCACTTCATCCATCAGGATGGAAAGAATGTGTTCAAGTACGCCGTTAAGAAAATGGCGGAGATGACGGAACGTGTGCTGGCCAAGAATGGTTTGACCGGCAAGGATGTGGACTGCTTTATTGCGCATCAGGCCAATCGCCGCATCATCACCGCGACTGCGGAACGCCTGGGCATGCCGCTGGATAAAGTGATTATCAACATCGAGCAGTTTGGCAATACGACGGCCGGGACAATTCCCCTGGCCATGCAAACGGCGCTCGAAGAAAAGAAGCTGAAGAAGGGCGACATCGTGCTGCTGGCCGCCGTCGGCGCGGGATTCACCTCCGGCGCCACGTTGCTGCGCTGGGCCTACTAGCGCACGAGAAAAGATAAGTCTCAAGACTCACCTTGCGCTACACGGGTGTCCGCTGAGTCGGAGTCTCGGGAATTTCAGGAAGAGATTAGCAGGAGCGGATGGCAGCGGCCTGTTCCAGATTGGCTTGCAGGCGGCGCTCGATTTGCACGGCGGCATAGCGCGCGCAAAGTGTCATTTCTTCTTCACCCCAATTGGCAAATGCGGGAGACAGCTGCTTGAGAAGCGACTGCAATCGATGGATGCCACCATAATAGGCGCGCACCATGGCGAGGCTGCTGTGATCGTTCTTAAGCTCGGGGGTCAGTTCATGCAGGCTGGCCAGTCGCTCGAAGTCGGCGCCGCAGAGGCTCGGCTCCGTAACCTCCGCGGCTTCCAGAACGCGGCTGGAAACGGTTTGCGATGCCACGCCCGTCAGCATCGCGCGCCAGTAGTACAGCGCGAACTGAAAGAGCGCAACAATCGCGATCGCAAATAGCATGGCGGCGAACATCCCTCAGCCTCCACGTGAAGTATCCTGAAAAAGGCTGCGGTGTCCAATAGCACGCTGGTACCACCTGGGGTAGTCCCTGAAGGCGTTACCCTTGGGTATCAATGTGGTGAGCGTAGGTCCACGCTGTTGGCTGCAAGCCCTTGTCTGGAAAGGACTTCCGGCGTAAGCTGCGCAAAGTCTGATCCAAGGGAGGAGTACATCGTGTCCAAGAAAACTAGCTTGCTGTTGCTGACAATAGTTGCGCTCTCTGGGCTTCCACTGAGTCGGGAAGTCCGCAGCACTGATCGTGCCAATGCGGCAACTGAAGCCGACCGCGCAGCGATCATGGAGATCCTGTTGGAGCAGCAAAACGCGTGGAATCGCGCGGATGTCACCGCCTTCATGCGCGGATATTGGAATTCGCCGGAATTGACTTTTGCGGGGAGCAGTGGGATTTCTCGGGGCTGGGAGGCAGTGCAGGCTCGATACAAACAGGTATACCCGGATCAAGCGGCGATGGGACAACTCGATTTCTCTAACTTTGAATTCCGTTTTCTGGGAACCGACGCGGCGCTGGTGCTGGGCCAGTGGCATCTTCACCGAACCTCTGGCGATGTTGGCGGAGTGTTCAGCTTGGTTTTCCAGCGACAACCAGAGGGCTGGAGAATCGTGCACGACCACACCAGCCTGGTTAAGCCCAAGACGGAGTAGGTCTGACCGGGACTGCAAGTGCCTGGCTTTTGGACCGGCGAAAATTCATCATTTTCTGGCTTTGCCGCATTTTATACATGCGGCTGTAACATGCATGGCGTATCCTTGTTCGGTTGCCGCATCCATTGAAATTTTCCCCGCCCCGGCAAACGAGGAATTGAAGGAAGCAGTGAATCGCAGCATTCATTTTCCGTTTCCTCAACTCTTCGCGCTGAGATGTGAAAGCCCATTTCTTGAGTGTCCCGCCAGAAGGCCGCATGAAGGAACACTATCTTTACCGCCGGCTGATTCGTCCTATCCTCGATCTGTTGCGCCAGGGAGTCACACCAGAGAAGCTGGCGTTGAGCCTCGCTCTTGGCTTGGCCCTCAGTGTGTTTCCCGCAGTGGGCTGGACCACGACGCTTTGCGCGCTCGCCGCGCTGATTTTCCGTCTGAATCTCCCGGCCATCCAACTCATCAACTACTTCATGTACCCGGTTCAGATTGCGCTTTTGCTCCCTTTCTTTCGTCTCGGAGAGATATTGTTCCGCGCTCCACATCTGCCTATTTCCATTGCCGGCATTTACAGAATGGCTCACGCCAATTTATGGGGCGCGATTCGGTTTCTATGGAGCACCACGTGGCATGCGATTATAGTTTGGGCTGTTCTAGCCCCGCTGTTTACCGCAATGATCTACTTCGCTCTGATGCCAGTTTTTCGCCGCGTGGCAAGGAGTAGCAGAGACTCGCAGCCGTCCGTGGAGGCACAGGCGGCGTGATGAGGAAAAGCTGAGAGATTGATGTTTGGGGCGCAGGAGTCCTGCGTCCCTCCGATACTAAAGAATTTCGAGTATTTCTTCATAGCGCTTGAAGGGCGGAATGAGGTAAGCGCCCGCCAGCTCTTTTCGGGCCCAGGCAAGCATTTCGCGCGCCACTTCGAAGCCGCGGTCGCGAGCCGCGGCACCTGCGGCTTCCATGGATTTCAAGAGCGGCTCCGGAATCATGATGCCGGGTACTTCATTGTTCAGTCGCAGCGCCTGTTTGTAGCTGTTCAGCGGCCAAACACCGATCAGCACCGGAATCGCGGGTTTGCCTCCCAGCTTTTTCAAGAATGTGCGCCAGTGTTCGGGATTGAAGAGCGGCTGCGTCATGGCAAAGTGGGCGCCGGCTTCGACCTTGGCGTGAAAGCGTGCGATTTCGCCATCAAGGTCGTCGGCAACTGGGTTTAACGCCACGCCGATCGTAAAATTGGTCTGTCCACCAAGTGTTTTACCCGCCCAGTCCGTGCCCTGATTCAGGCGATTCAGGATTTTCACCAGGCCGACGGAATCCACTTCGTACACGCCACTGGTTTCCGGATAATCACCGACCGAAGGCGGATCGCCGGTGATTGCAAGAACGTTGCGCACACCGCCGACGGTCCACGCTCCGAGCAGCATGGCCTGCAGTCCGATGATGTTCTGATCACGGGTGGTGAGGTGTGGCACGGTTTCGACGCCCCGGGCTTCCAGAGCACCTGCGACAATCAGCGCGTCCATGCCAACGCGCGCCATCGCGCCGCTGTTGATGTCAATGGCGTCCACCTTTTTAGAGGCCATCACCTTTTCCACTTGCTCGTAGATGCGATCAAGCGCCAGGCCTTTTGGCGGGTCAATCTCCACGCAAACGGTAAATTCCTTTTTCTGCAATTTCTTCCAGAACTTGCTTTCAGGCTCGCGCTGCTGTGGCAGCGCGGCACGTTCCGTGGTTTGAACAACGGACACCGCCGCATGCGCCTTGGCAGGTCGCAGCGATTTCACCGCCTCGGCCATGGCGCGAATATGCGCAGGTGTGGTGCCACAGCAACCACCCAGGATGCGCACGCCAATTTCGGCGGCTTCACGCGCGAAGAGCGCGAAATATTCCGGCGAAGATTTCGGGTATACGATGCGGTCGCCCTCGCGTTTGGGGAATCCCGCATTGGGCATGCCACTAACGCGAAGATCTCCGGTGTTGCTGAGTTCTTGAAGGATAGGCAGGAGCGATTGTGGGCCCAGGGTGCAGTTGGCGCCGATCACCTGGACATTTTTGTCTTTCAACATGGCTGCGGCGAGGAACGGCCGTACGTCGCCATACGTGGTTCCCTCTTCCGAGTAAGTGAGTTGCGCCACGATGGGCAAACCAGAAAATGAACGGATGGCATCGATCGCCAGCAAGAGCTCTTCGATGTAGGAGAAAGTCTCGAGGATGAAGATGTCGACGCCGCGCTCCTCCAGCGCAAGCGCCTGCTCGTGAAAAATGGAGAGGATCTGATCGGGTTCGGGATGCCGTGCCTGCACGCCAATGCCAAGAGGCCCCATGGAACCGGCGATGAGCACTTCTCGCGCGGCAGCTTCCCGCGCTTCACGGGCAATTTTTACTCCACGGCTGTTCAAGCGCTGCACTTCATCGCCAAGACCAAGAGGTGCAAGTTTGAAGCGGTTCGCGCCAAAAGTATTGGTTTCGATAATCTGCGCGCCGGCTTCGATGTAGGCCTGGTGGACGCGAAACACGGCTTCCGGCTCAGTGGCATTGAGTTCATCGAAGCAACGTACCGAGCCGACGGCTTCGTGCAGCATGGAGCCCATTGCGCCATCCGCAATGAGAATGGAATCCTTCAGCCGCTCGTTGAAATCCTGAATTTTCATGGATCGAATGTCCTGTTCAAAGTACCCGCGGCGCTGTCAGACCGGCTAGCGTTTTTGCTCCATCAGGCTCGCGACCGTACTCATCAAATCATACTTGGTCAGAATCTCGAACTTGGACTCTTCCATCTCCACGAAGATCGCGGGATTTTCGTGACTCAACATATAGGTAATGCGCTCCACAGGCGCCGTCTTGGGAACCAGTGGCAACGGTTTGCTCATCACTTCGCGCACAACGAGCTTCCGCAGGTCCTTGCCCTGCAGCGCCAGCGTCAGGATCTGGTCTTCGTACACGGTGCCAATTGGCGCGTTCTCCTCGAAGACCGGAATCTGCGAGATGTCCTGTTCCTGCATGGTTTTCAACGCGTGGAACACGGTTTGGTACGGCCGGGCAATTACAAGTTCCCGCACTTTGCCGGCCTGCCGTTTGGCAGTCACGATCTCCACCGCCGTGATCGCCGCGGTCGCTTCAAAGTAGCCGCGCTCGCGCATCCATTCGTCGTTGAACACTTTGCTGAGGTAACGCATCCCGGTATCCGGCAGCAATGCAACCACATAATCCTGCGGGCCAAGGTCCTTGGCGAGCCGAAGTGTCCCCGAGAGGCAGCCCCCGCCTGATCCCCCGGTGAACAACCCTTCGAGTTTGGCCAATCGTCGCGCCACAACGAAGCACTCTTCGTCGTTGACTTGGATCACATCATCCAGAATCTGCATGTCCATCGTCGAGGGGAAAAAATCCTCGCCAATGCCTTCCACCACGTAGGTGCGCGCCTTGGTGACTTTTCCCGTTTTGTGGAAGTCGTAGTAGAGCGAGCCTTCCGGATCGACACCGATAATTTTGACGTTGGGATCTTTCTCTTTGAGATACCTGCCGACGCCGCTGATGGTGCCACCTGTGCCCATGCCGCACACAAAATGTGTGATTTTGCCTTCGCTGTCTTCCCAGATTTCCGGGCCCGTTGTGTGGTAATGCGCCTCAGGGTTGCTGGGGTTGTCGTACTGGTTGGGGTAATACGAATTGGGGATTTCACGCGCCAGTTTCTTCGCCACGCTGTAGTAGCTGCGGGGATCTTCCGGTTCAACGGCAGTGGGGCAGACAATCACTTCGGCGCCGAGAGCTTTCAGGAGGTCCACTTTTTCCTTGGACTGCTTGTCCGTGGTGGTGAAAACGCACTTGTATCCGCGCACGGCGGCAACCAGCGCCAAACCCATTCCCGTATTGCCGGAAGTACCTTCGATGATGGTCCCGCCTGGCTTCAGCAATCCCTTTTTCTCGGCGGCATCAATCATGGTGATGCCGATGCGATCCTTCACGGAGCCACCCGGATTCAGCATCTCGGCTTTCACCCAAACCTGCGGTTTCAGGTCCTTGGCGATGCGATTTAGCCGGATAAGCGGAGTGCGTCCAACCGCTTCCAGAATATTGTTGCAGCGCATGCAGTTGTCCCATTAGAGGCAAAGACACTTCCTCGCGCCTGTGCCATACTTCCTTTCAGTTTAACATGCACTTCTGAGCCGCAAGAAAATACGCGTGTTTCCGGGTATACATGGAGGAACCATCATGCCAAGGCAAAACATCTCCAGCGGGACCGCCTGGGAGCCCATTGTTGGCTACTCCCGGGCGGTGCGCATCGTCAATCACATCAGCGTATCGGGCACGACCGCGACGGGCCCCGAAGGAAAAATCGTTGGCGTAGGCGATGCCTACGCGCAAACGGTTCAGACCCTGCGAAATATCGAAGCCGCCTTGCAGCGCGCCGGTGCCAGTTTGTCGGATGTGGTGCGCACCCGGATATTTGTGACCAATATTGCGGAGTGGGAAAAGATTGGCCGTGCCCACGGCGAATTCTTCAAGGATATCCGGCCCGCAACGAGCATGGTGGAAGTGAGCAAATTGATTTCGCCGGAGATGCTGGTGGAAATCGAGGCGGACGCCATCGTTCAGGGCTGAGAGGGCTGCACGTCCAAAAATAGTGCGCCCTCTCCGAAGGTGTCTGCGACTGCATCGCGATTGTAATTACCACTTGGCCCGGACGCGGTATTTCAATACGGATTCGCCATTGGCCTTCACTGGAACAAAAAATTGCGCCGCCCAAGCTGACGTCTTCGTGTACGCGTAAGAAGAGGTCAACATCTCCCAATCGCCGCCGATGGGTTCGTTGACTTGCACGATTACAGGCGTGTCCTTGTGATTGCGGATGGTGACTTCAAACTCCATTTCCCAGACATGCGCGGAAATGCTCTGATAGTCGGTCTGCTTATGTTCGCACACCACGTCGAAAGCATTGCCGATTTTCACGGTGATGAATTCATCTTTGGGCGTGTGGTCGATATGATCTTCTCCGATGAAGAGCAGGCCTCCCTTGGAATCTTTTTGGTAGACGCGCAGGTTGCCCGCAGGTAGCGGAATGCCCAGCCCGGCCTTTTCTTCATTCTTAAATTTGTAGAAAACCTGGACGGGATCCTTCAGTGGCGCGCCGGGATTCTGCTTGTTGTGATAGTAATAATTCTGGCCATTCACAACGAAGAGTTTCTCAACGGGAACCCCGCTGCCCTGCAACAGGCTGATCTGTTTGGTCTCCTTGTCTTCGACAGAGGTGCGGCGGCCCAGCGAATACAGATGGTATTCGCTGAAGTTCTCCTGCTCGAATTGCCCCGGAGCGCTTGCCGCCTGAGCCTTGACCATCGCCTCCACAGCGCGAACCCGAGTAGGTTGCGGGAGGCGGTTCAAATCCCCTGCAACTAATTGCAGCTTGGCATTATGGAACGCTGTGCCGGAATTGTTCACAAGGGTGACCCAGCCATCCAGATCGGCGGCTTTATCGTCACGGCCAATGGTCAGCACATAGTCGGCGTTCCAGGAGAGATTGTTGGCCAGATACGAAGCTTCGATGCTTTGCTTGTGCGCCCCGGAATTTTCCAGCGACATCAACAGTGTGGGCCGGTCGTATAGATTGGCGGGCACTTCCGGGAAGCGATAGCTCTCCGCGAACACCCCCGTGACAATGTCATTGCCGATGCGCCAGACAGGTCCGTTATTGTTGGCAAGCAACGTGGCCTTGATCTCTTCGTGCTTCGTCGTGTTGTTGTCCATATACGTTCGGACCAGAGTAACTTCCTTGCCGACATATTTATTCAGCAGCTTGGCAGGCTCCAGCAAATCGTATTCGTAATTCTGCTCGATAACGTCAAGCTTTTCCGGATCAGTAAGGGAGCGGAAATGGACCGTGGCGGGATTCACTGTCGCGGCGATATCCATAAATTTCAGGCGGAACCCGCCGGCGGGCAGTTGCAATTGGCGCACATCGCGGATCAGGGCGATGTTGGAGTTATAAACGGTGACAGCAAGATCCGTCTGGTCGTTCAGAGTGGTGGTTTGCTCGGCTGTGACGGCATGGCTCGCTTCCTTCTCTTGTGGCTCGGCCTTCTTCCCCGCGTAATAAGCAGGCACTAACGCGGCCGCACTTGCCAAAACGATCACCGCGCCGGTGGCCACCCAGCGGGATGAAACAGCTTGGGAACTAGGATGGATCTTCATGAGTGCACCTCGACTTGGATTTTCCTTCTCTATTAGAACGGTGGCACACGAATCTCTTGCACGGGGCTCTACTGGTTGGCAACCTGCTTCCAGGTAACCCCGCCATCGTTGGTCTCAAAAGTTTTCTGATGCGTTGCGTCCCAGATTGAGGCATCGTGGGCGTCCTCGGCCTTGATCCCGCCAATGTCTTCTGTAATTGGCGAATCAAGATGCTTCCAGTGCTTGCCGCCGTCCGTAGTCAGAAGAAGAGTCCCTGCTTTACCCGCGATCCAGCAAACCTTCTCGGAAGGAGCCGAGCCCAAGAGGAGGTCCTCGGTCACGCCGCTCGTTTGCGCTTTCCACGATTTTCCCGCATCGCTGGAGCGCTCAATCCTCCCGGCAGGGCGGACGCGCCAGACATGCTTCTTGTCCGGAGCCGCGATGAAACCGCTATTCACAAGCATTAGAGAAGAAAAGTTTCGCCCGTCTGTGGATAAGGTGGAAAGCGCCCCGCTGGAGATAGCGGGCGGGGGCGGCGCTGGAGTCACCTCAACAGTTTCGGTTGTCACACTCACAGTAACTGCTTCATTCGTTTGCTTTAATTCTTTTTGCGCTTCTTTCTTGTTTTCGGTGATGGGCAGTTTTTCGGCTTCCACCGTAACCTGCTCCGAAACTCTGCCCACAGGCTGATTTGCAGACGGAGTCAGGGCCTGATTTGAGTTTTGATTCGCCATCTGGTCCTGGATCTGATTCTGCTGCTGATTCGGGACCAACGGACCTCCAGCTCGGCCCGTCGCAACCTTGGGCACTGCCGGAGCAGCACCGGCTGTTCGCCTGCCACCAACAGCGCCTTCGGCATCTTTGGCGCGATATGCATAAGGGGATGTACTCGAATCAAGATGCGCGAGATTGCCTTGCTGTGATTTTGTCAAGTCCTGCGGCGCTGAGGGCGGTGCCACAAGGCGGGTCGAAGGCACTGGCTTGGTTGGCAGGACAGGAGTTGCGGATGGTGTTGCGGACACGCGCTCCGGCAGCTTCTTCGACAGAAGGGCCGCAGCACCTTCGTCGCGGGGCACAGTTCTTCCGGATTCTGGCATTGCTCTCGATGCAGGAGGTGAAGCTTCGCGGTTTTCCGCAACCTGAACGCTGGTTTGTTCTCGCTTCACCAAGTGGGGATTCTCATGCACCGCTACCCAAACCAAGAGTCCTGCAGCCAATGCTCCGGTAGGTACGATGATTCTCCAAGGCACACGCCGTCGCGTTTTCGCAATAGCTTTCGCCGCGCTGGGCATGGCAACAGGAACGGGCGCAGAACCTGTTGCAAATCTCGTCGCAATATTTTCTTCCTTCGCGATACCCTCTGCCCCTGGCAATGCCGCCGGCAGTTCCTGTTTCTCCCAGTCATTTGTGGCAATCGAATCGGTCTGTTCGAGTAAAGCCAGCGTCTCCTGGCAGCGCGAGCAAGAGACAATGTGCGTCTTCCAATGTGTCATCTCTTCGAGCGAGAGAGAGCGCTCGTGATAGGCAGCGAGGATTTCCGCATCAGGGCAAGCGGCGTCCGGAGAAGCGCTGCGCAGGTGGCGCGCCAGGGCGCGGTCGAATTGCTGATCGCGATCGTCAGACGGCATGGCGCTCTCCCTTCTTAGAACGTTGCGCGAAGCGTTTCTTGCAGGACATCACGACGATTCTTCCTTTCTACCAAATCCGGGCTTGCCTTGCCGCTTCTCCGGAAACAGATTCCGAAAATCAATGGGAGCATCTTCAGCGGCGTACCGGAAGCAAAGCGCGATTTCCGCCTGGCTTAGAGCCGGTTCACTACGCAAATGTCCCTCGATGAGCGCGCGCAATTCACCACGCGCGCGCTCGAGATTGCGTGAAACGCTGGATTCGTGCTCGCCAATCTGGCGACCGATTTCTGCCAGCGTTTTCTGCCGCGCATAGTACAGCTCCAGGCGCTGTCGATCGCTCTCATCGAGCGAACCAAGGGAGGCATGCAGGGCGGCAACGAACCGCTCGAGATACCGTTCGCGGTGCGGGTCAAGCGAAGGAGAGGACACATGTAGTTCCGGTAGCGGCTTGGCCTGTTCGCCATCGGTCTGATCCATCGATTCCCAGCGGCGGGATTCCCGAAGGCGATCCACATGACGCTGTGCCAAAACGGCACGGAGCCACGTTTTTAGCGCACTCCGGCCATGAAAATAGCGGAACAACGATCGCTCGCCTCTCTTGCCATCCACCAAGCCGTAGAGTTCTGCGAAGAGCGAATCGGCAAGTTCCTCGGCATTGGCACCCGCAGGGCTCCCTTTCGTTATGACGCCAGCCGCGGCGCGCAGAGCCGCGCGATACTCGCGCACAAAATATTCCCAAGCCGCTTCCGAGCCCTCCAGGCAGGCGGCAGCGAGAGCCAGATCCTGGATATGCAGGGTCTGGAGATACTCGACGCGGCGATTGTCGGGCGCAGCAACATCGGCGAAGCGTTTGCTCAGGCTGCGGTCCAGAGCCATGGCAAAATGCGGCAGCGTGAGGCACCACTCCGCAGCGCGAGATTCGGCGTACAGTGAATCCAGGATGTCTCTGGGGACCCCGAGGGATTGCGCAGGATCGCGTTGTTCGGGGGCCGGGCGCTCATGGGGACGATGGGGCACAAAACTCCAGGATTTGCACCTAACCACCCTATTTCTATACCCTAGGATACCTAGGATACAACCAACGACCAGCCCAAGAGGTGCATCCTATACAGTACCCCCTTGAGAGGAACCGGTGTATAAATCAACGATAGCCAGTGCCTCAGGATGCGGTATCCTATGGAGTGTTGCGCACCCCGCCCCGCAACGAATTCAGCCTCGGCGGGTTTATCCCGGCAAAGAAGGCGTGTGGAAAGTGCACTCGCAAAGACATTAGCGAGTACGCGACGATAGTACGAAAGTCCTATTCGGACGACTCAGGCCCCCAAAGTACTCTCGTACCGGTACAACACACGTCCCGATTTCAAACAACTCGGTTCCTTTGGAACAGAGGTGTCGGGATAAACATCTGTACGAGGCGGCCAAGCGGATGACCACGATGATCGCAGATCCACCACGGAGAACTTCTCTAGGCGTCGGGCTCGAAGCGTACCGCGGGCGAACCGTGGGTGCCGAAGCCTGGAAACAGCACATGGGCAGCAGGCCGATCCCCGCCCGCCTTGCCCTTCTACCGGACACGAAGCCCAATTGGAATCGTCTGGGCTTCAGCGCTATCGTACAACTCGCCATTTTGACTTTCCTGGTGGCCATACCTCTGCTATATCCCGAGCAGATGAAGACGGCGCTGAGCTACACCAGCGTGGAGATTGCCCAACCCCTGACTGAGATCCCGGTTGCACCAGAACCCCCGCCGCCACCACCCAAGGCGAAAGCCGTGGCGCCAAAAGTGGAGCCCAAGCCGGTTCCAGTTGAGCCGGTGAAACTGAACCCGACGCAGCCACACATTTTTGCCAACTTGGCGAAACCCAAGGCAGTTGTTCCCAAGGTGGAAAAGGCCGACGTGAAAGCACCGGAAGTGACGCCGGTATTTGAAGCAGCCAAGATCGATGTAAAGGATAACGGCCCGAAGCGGCCAAAAGAGGATGTAAAGATCGGCAACCTGGGCTCGGGTAGTGCGGCGGTAGCGACCGTGGTTGCGCCTGTCGACAAGGTACAGACCGGCGGATTCGGAGACCCGAACGGCATAGCCGGTAAGGGCGATCCGAATAAAGGGACCAACGTAAACCGTTTGGGTTCTCCGGCCCTCCCTGGTGGCGAAGGCTACGGAAATGGCACCGGAGGAAAAGAAGGAATCCGCGGAACGGTGGCAAGCACAGGCTTTGGAAACGGAACGGCTATCCCTCCCGCGGGTGGCAGCGGAAAGAAAGCGACCGTAGTTGCCGGCGGATTCAGCGATGTCGCGGCGACGACCGCGGAAGCGCCGAAGAAGAAAACGGTGGCTGGCGGACCGGCGGATAACACCCCTAACATATTGGACAAGCCGCGGCCAGAGTACACCGCGGAAGGGCGTAATCTGAAGATTGAAGGCGACGTGGTAATCGACGTGGTATTCCTGGCCAACGGGAGTATCCAGATTAATCGCGTCGTAAGCGGCCTGGGGCACGGCCTCGACGAGGCGGCAGTGCGAGCGGCGCAACAAATTAAGTTTAAACCGGCCTTGCGTCAGAGTGAACCGGTGGATTATCCGGCCCGCGTACGGATTGAGTTCCGGCTGGCCTACTGAGGGAGAAATGATCATGAGAAAGCTGTCGATGGAAATTCTCGTGCTCGCGCTTTGCGCTTGCACAGTTGTGCCGGCGATCGCCGCGCCTGTTCCGGCGGCTGATCAGCCTCGCACTCCGGACCAGGTGATCGACCGTGTGGTCAGCAACGAGCAGCGATTGCTTGCGCAGATGCGCGACTACTCCCCGCTCGTGGAGACCTATATTCAGAATCTGAAGGCCGACAAGGATCTGGGGCAGATTCCCGCGGGTGACAAATATTTTCTGGGACGCGCCAATTTTCAGAAGGGTGTGAATCTGGTGCCGCTGAATGAAACGCAGGGCAAAGGAAAGAAAGTATTCGGCTCCATCGGAAACTTCTTCAGCTTTGCGATGCAGTTCCTGCCCGACGGCTTCCTGCAGATGATTTTTATTGATACCAACGGCTTCGACAAGCAGCACTATAAGTTTGATTATGTTCGCCGCGAATTTCTCGGCGAAGTGCGCTGCCTCGTATTTGACGTGACGCCGACCGAGAAGAATAACAAGGGGCGCTTCATGGGGCGCATCTGGGTGGAAGATCAGGATTTCCACATCGTGCGCTTCAATGGCTCGTACAACGGGAACGGCCACTCCAGCTGGTACTTCCATTTCGATAGCTGGCGCACCAATGTGCAGCCGGGTCTCTGGCTGCCCACTTTCGTCTACAGCGAAGAGAAAGACCTGCACTACGCCATCAGCAAGAAGCTGGATTTCAAGGCACAAACCCGCCTGTGGGGATACAACCTGGGCGCCGCCAGCCACGAACAGCAGTTGAGCAAGATCCTCGTGGAAACTCCCATGCAGGACGACACCAAGACTTCGAACGATGTTTCGCCTATTCAGGCCCAACGCTCGTGGGACCGCCAGGCCGAAGACAACGTTACCGACCGGCTGGAGCGCATTGGCTTGATGGCGCCCAAGGGCGAAGTGGATAAAGTTCTGGAAACGGTCATCAACAACCTGGAAGTGACGAACAACATCGACGTCGATCCTGAAGTGCGTTGCCGCGTCCTGATGACTTCCACCCTGGAATCCTTCACCATCGGCCACACGATTGTTCTCAGCCGCGGGCTGGTGGACGTGCTGCCGGATGAAGCCAGTCTGGCGACCATGCTGGCGCACGAATTGAGCCACGTGGTACTTGGCCACCGCGTCGATTCGCAATATGCCTTCTTCGATAATTTGATGGTCGAGGACAAGGACACGTTCCGCCACTTTGGCTTCGCGCGCACCCCTGAAGAAGAGCACCAAGCCAACGAAAAGGCCATTCAGATCCTGAACAATTCGCCTTACAAAAATCAATTAGGGAATGCCGGCCTTTTCCTGCAAGCGCTGGATGCCCGCGAGAAAGAGATTCCTAATCTGATCAGCGGCCACTTGGGCAATCGTGTGCCGCAGATCAGCGACCTGAAATCTACCACGCCCGTTGATCCCAAGCAGAATCCGCAGAAGATCGCTGCCCTGCCGCTGGGCGGACGCGTCAAGATCGATCCCTGGACCGACCAGTTGAACCTGATCAAGAGCAAGCCCGTGGGAACGGTGGCGGAACGCGAGAAGATGCCGTTTGAAGTGACCCCGTTCATGCCCTATCTGACCAGGTTCGGCAACGAAGCCAGCAAGCCTGTGGCAGCCAGCGCGGTGGCACCCTCCGAAGGGAAACCTGGAGATTCGCCGGACCCATCAAAACCCTGATCTTTTCCGTTTTGAAAGCCGCAAGGCCCCTGGAAGTTCCGGGGGCCTTATGCTTTTAGCCGGCATTTTTCACTTTAGGCGTGCCTGATCATTTGGCGGTCGCAAGTTCCTTCATAAAGCGATACGTGAACTCCACCCCGTCGTAAAAATCCTGCACGACCAGACGCTCGTCCTTGCCGTGAGAGCGGTCATCCTCCGAATCGAAGAACATGCACGCAATGCCGTAGGTGGGTATGCCGGCAATACGCAGATACTTACCATCCGTCGCGCCCGTGGACATCGAGGGGACCACCGGTAGCCCCGGCCACATCGTAGTCAGTGTGCGTTCCAGCGCAGCTTTCAAATCCGGAAGAAGCGGAGAAGGAGGAACCGCGACGACGGGGACAAGTTTACCGTCGGACGTTTTGTCTGGCACCACGGTAATGTTCAGTTTGGAATCTGCCACGACTCGCTCCAGCGTCTTGCGCACCTCTTCCGGATCTTCACCGGGAAAGATACGGCAATTGACGTTGGCACGGGCAGTCTGCGGAAGAGCGTTCAAGGCATGGCCGCCAGACAACATTGTGGCGACGCAGGTGGTGTGCAGCAGCGCATTGTAATAGGGATTCGTAGAAAGGCGTTTGATCGCCTCCAAGTCCGGCGGGTCCTTGGAGACTCCACGAAGATCGCCAGCGAGCGAGCCGGAGTTGAGCAGCGCCGTCTGCGCGAAGTAGTTACGCGTGATTTCGTTGACCT
>CAYOOS010000002.1:0-35374 GCA_964405585.1 uncultured Acidobacteriaceae bacterium
TAGGACGTCGCGGCGGTTTGCAGTTAGCGGAGGCATAAAAACTGAGCTCCTTGTGGGCGAAGACCGAAGTATTGGCAGACGCAGCGAGCGGGGGGAGCGTCCCCAGATGGAGCGGGAGAGGAACAGCAACAAGTCCTCGCGCTACACTTATGCTGTCGGCGGAGAGTGCAATCGCTTACATCTCGAAGTTACCTGTCCTTGAATCCGTTCCTCACCTCCTAAACTTATACACCTAAAAATGCAATGTTTATATGGGTTTTTATTGCTGATGCGGCCACAGAGGAAGGCTGCTCGGAGTCTTTCAAGATTGCAGAAGCCGCACGGCGCAGGTCCTCACGAATGGTTCTTCTCCAGGCTTGTGGCGCTTGCATCTCGATTCGGATCGAGCCAGGAGACATTGCCTCCCTCGTCCGAAAACCGCGTTTTCCCAGCTTCGAGAATGGCGGAGTCCGGCACTTTCTTGAGCGGCGTGTATCGCGGATGATGCGTTTCTTTATAGGGATTGTTTCTGGCGGCGTTGTAACAGCAAATCATGGACCACCGGGCGTTTTCGGAGCGATTCTGATCGCTGCGATGCAACAGATTGGGATGAAAGAACAGAGCGTCGCCCGGCTCCATTTCGACGTGGACCAACGGCAGCACCTTAAGAATTTCGTTCACTCTGTCCTTGTCCGCGCCGGCCTGTTCACCAGTCAGTTGGTGGTCAATCCGTCCAAGTTGGTGGGAGCGGGCGATGACCTGTAAACAGCCGTTTTGCCTGGTGGCGCGGTCGACGGCGATAAAAACGCTGGTCAACAAAGGAAAGAGCACGCCGTTCTGGTACCAGTAGCCGTAATCCTGGTGCCAGGCCCACGCTCCGCCGATGCGGGGTTCTTTCATGATCATCTTGGAGTGATAGTGATAGACCTCGCCTTCAAGGAGCTTTTCGCAGGAATCGACAATGGTGTTGCAGCGAGCGAACATGCCGTAGATCGTGTCGCCGGGGTGATTCCACAGGGCCAGGCGGACAACACCGCCTTCGCCATCCGCTCTGCCGAAGCCGTGATCATCCAGCGCTTTGTCTTCCTTTGCCGCGCGTTGCAGGAGACCAATTTCCCGGGAATCGAACAGGGAACGGATCAGGACAAAACCGTCCCGATGGTAATGCTTAGCCTCGTCGTCAGTCAGGACTCCTTTTGCCATGAATGACTCCTTTAACTTCAACATACATCCGTCTTTTTGGCGCTGGCTTCCTATGAGCGGACTCTAATCGCGAATTTGGCATTCGCGAAGAGTTGGCATCATACCAAAGAGCAGGCAGGGATGGGGAACAAGGTGGCCCAGAACCAGTGGTTCAATTTGCTGGTCAAGCGGAGGTACTCGCGGTGTCCTCCGCCAGGCCTTCGCACGTCTTGGCCGGGTGTGTTCGCTCCCGCCGGATATAGGGGAATGATGGGCGGCATTGTATGATCAATTAGGACTGCAAGTAATCTCGGAAAAGTGATGAACATATCTGAAGTTGCCAAGCGCGCGAGAGTTTCCACAGCGACTGTTTCGCGGACAATCAATGAGTCGGGGGCAGTCCGGCCTGAAACCGCGGAACGCGTCTGGAAGGTGATTCGCGCTCTTGGCTACCATCCGAACACCAACGCGCGCGCCCTGGTTTCCGGCCGCACGAATCTGCTGGGCTTGATCATCTCTGACATTACGAATCCTTTCTTTCCGGACTTGGTAAAAAGCTTCGAACAGATGGCTTTGAAGTATGGTCTCGACGTCATCGTGGGAAACACCAGCTACGATCCCGGCCGCATGGCGCATTGCGTCCGGCGAATGCTGGAACGCAGTGTGGACGGTGTGGCCATCTTCACTTCAGAAATGGAAAGAGGATTGATCGCGCAACTCGAGGAGCGCCGGCTCCCCATCGTATTCCTTGATACCGGCACAGTTCGCGAACGGATCAGCAATATCAAAGTGAATTATGAGATGGGAATTCACGAAGCCATCGAACACCTCTTTCATCTGGGCCACACGAGGATCGGTTTTATCAGTGGCCCCATGGAATTACGCTCGGCGCAGATTCGCAGGGCGGCGTTTATGAAATGGCTTGGGCATCACGGACTTCTTGTCAACGAGGGATTGATTGAAGCCGGAAACCACAAGATCGATGGTGGAGAATCGGCGATGTGGCGGCTCCTGGCCCTGGGTAATAAACCGACAGCTGTCCTGGCTTCCAACGATCTGACGGCAATTGGCGCGTTGCGGGCAATCTATAGCGCAGGACTCCGCGTTCCCGACGACATTTCCGTCATCGGCTATGATGACATCGATTTCAGCCTGTACACGCAGCCAGCGTTGACGACAGTCCGATTGTCACGCCTGGAATTGGCTGAGAAAGCGCTGGATGCACTGGTAACCGTGTTGGCCGATAAAAGCAAACTGGGACGCGAGTTTAATGTCGAAACGCACTTGGTCGTCCGGGGATCGACGGGGAAGAGCAAGGAATAAGGGCCAGGCAGGATGGGAAGTAGCCTCGGCAATGACGGGGTATGGCCGACTATTGTGTCACGAAAAGACGCGCGTCCCGTTGATGTAATCGTTTACAATATGATTTGGCTGGTCGATTCCGGTACGTTAAGAGAATGAGAGTCCCTATGGATAAGATCCGCAGCCTCCTCACGAAATTTAATTCCCGCTTCGGCGGGCCCGCGAGCGTGTACCGTGCGCCGGGGCGTGTGAACCTGATCGGTGAGCATACCGATTACAACGATGGGTTTGTTTTACCGGCCACCATCGGGTTCTCCTGTTGGGTATCCATCGGCGGCCGGAATGACCGTAAGATAAATATTTATTCCGAAAATTACGATGAATCCGTCGAGGCGGATCTCGACACGCTGAAGGTCCATGCCACGGGGAAATGGGCCGACTATCCGCTGGGAGTAGCCTGGGCGCTTGAAAAGGCAGGCTACCACCTGCAAGGAGCCAATCTTTATCTTTTGGGAGAAGTGCCGCTCGGCGCGGGGCTCAGTTCCTCGGCGTCCGTCGAAGTGTCCACCGCGTACGCACTCCTGGATCTGGCGCATCATCCTTTTGAAGCGACGAAGGCCGCGCTACTCTGCCAAAAAGCCGAAAATGAATTTGTGGGTGCGCATTGCGGGATTATGGATCAATTTATCTCCTGTCATGGGAGGGTGGGAAGCGCACTCCTTCTCGACTGCCGCTCGCTTGAATACCGCCTCCTGCGACTTCCGTCCGAAGTTCACATGGTGATTTGCAATACCATGGTGCAGCACAAGCTTGGAGGGAGTGAATACAATGTGCGCCGGGCGCAATGCGAAGAAGCTGTGCGGTTGTTATCCAAGGCCCTCCCGGGTATTCGCGCGCTGCGAGATGTTACGCTGGATGATCTTGAACGCAATCGCGGCCTGCTGAGCGAAACCGTTTTTCGACGTTGCAGGCATGTGGTAAGCGAAAACGCCCGCGTGCTGCAGGCCGTTGCTGCGCTGGAGGCCGGGCAGATCGAAGCGTTGCGTCAACTAATGGCGGAATCCCATGGCAGTCTTCGCGATGATTATGAAGTCAGTTGCCGGGAACTGGACATCATGGTGGATCTCGCCACGAAGCAGAAGGGCGTTTTTGGCGCCCGGATGACCGGCGGTGGTTTCGGAGGCTGCACCATCAATCTGGTGAAGGCGGCCGATAGCGAAGAGTTTCGCAGGCATGTTGCGCAGGAATACGAAGCGGCAACCGGGCTGGCGCCGAACATATATGTTTGTGAAGCTTCCCAGGGCGCTGAGAAAATCGCAACGGGAGCATAGGAAACCAGCGTTCAGAATGACTGAACCCAATGGGGATTTGCATGAGTGATTTTGAGTTCGCGCAGCGCCCACACCGGCGGTTTAACCCGCTGATTCGCGAATGGGTGCTGGTTTCCCCGCACCGGACGCAGCGGCCATGGCTTGGAAGGGTTGACAAGGACGCCGCAGCAAATTCGGTTGCCTACGATCCTGCTTGCTACCTTTGTCCTGGAAACGAGCGCGCAGGAGGCGCGCGCAACCCGCAATACACCTCCACATTCGCGTTCGACAATGACTTCGCGGCTTTGCTCCCGGATACGCCCCCGGTCGAACTGAATCAAGCGAACCTCCTCATTGCCAAGTCTGAAGCGGGGATCTGCCGCGTGGTCTGTTTTTCCCCGCGGCATGACCTAACCATTCCGGAGATGTCGCGCGGAGAAATTCGCCAAGTCATTGATGTGTGGGCGGAGCAGTTTCAACAATTGGAAGCCATTCCTTGGGTTCGCCATATTCAGATCTTCGAGAATCGCGGGGCGTTGATGGGAGCCAGCAACCCGCACCCGCATTGCCAGATTTGGGCGAACGCCACACTGCCCAATATCCCCGACAGGGAAATCTCTTCATTCGAGGCGTACAGCAGCGAAAAGAGATCCTGCCTTTTGTGTGACTATCTCAAGCTGGAACTCGGCAAGAACGAGCGAGTCGTTTGCCAGAACGACGCCTTTGCCGTGGTCGTTCCTTTTTGGGCGGTATGGCCGTTTGAAACTCTGCTGCTGAGCAAGCGGCATGTTGCAACCATGCACGAACTGTCGTCGGAAGAGCGCGAACTCCTCGCCGATATTCTCCAGAAGATCACCATCCGCTACGACAATCTGTTCGAGACATCGTTTCCCTACTCGATGGGGTTTCATCAACGGCCTTGCAATGGTGTGGGGCACCCGGAGTGCCATTTTCATGCTCATTACTATCCGCCCCTGTTGCGCTCGGCAACGGTGCGCAAGTTCATGGTCGGCTATGAAATGCTGGCGACGCCCCAGCGTGACATCACTCCGGAAAGCGCCGCCGAACGGCTGACAAGCCTATCCGAGATTCACTATCGTCACAGACACAGTCCGGCCTAGACCGGCGTGCAGTTGTACCTGGCTCTGTTGAGAAAAATAGAAGAGTGCCGCAGCGGAAGAAGCTGCGCGGAAGTGAATCGAAAAGCGCTGAAGTGTTCCGGAACGATACGTCTTTCCATCCCTAGAAATCTCTAACCCCACAAGTCGTGTATTTCCCTAAGCCAAATGCCTGATTGGCCGTTGAAGTGGTGTGTGCCTTGCACATTGGACAAGGAGTTTGAGGAGGGGTGTAGTCCGCCTGGAAAGGCGCGGCGCGCGGAGATGAAGAAAGGTTATGGGGGGACGTAAGGAGACACGGCGAGGTTTGCGTCGGACTGGAGGCAGGCGGCTGGCCCGATGGGCGCTCGCAGTGTGCGTTGCTTTCGCGTTCCCCAACCTGGAACTTGGCCAGACCCTCCCGCTGGAATACCAAATGAAAGCGGCGTACCTGGGGAAGATCCCGAGATTTGTGGAATGGCCGGCGAGTGAATCGAAAGACCGCAAGACGGCTTTTCAATTCTGCACGATGGGAGACTACCGGTTCGGTACAAAACTCGCTTCGGAGATCCAGATCGCAACCGTCGGGGGACGAAAGATCGAACTGCGCTGGACCCATAATGAGCAGGAATTGGAAGGATGCGAACTGATTTTTTTCAGCCGGTCTGAAACGGCACGCTATGTCAAATTGCTCGAAGCGTTGAATGGAAAAAGTGTGCTGACCATCGGGGAGACGAAAGGTTTTCTGGAAGCCGGCGGAATCATGGAATTCAGTTTTGAAAATGACAAGCTGCAAATTGATGTGAACCTGGTGGCAGCCCGTAAGGCAAATCTGAAAATGGACGCGCGGCTGCTCGCGTTGGCGAAGCGAGTGGTTACGGAGCACGGAGCACCTGGCGGCTGAGATGAAGGGTTGGCAGAAAATCTCGTTGAGGCGCCGGCTGCTGCTGTTAACGATGATCAGCAGCAGCGCCGGCATGGTGTTCGCGCTATCGGTGTACCTCGTCTATAACGAACATCTTGCACGTGAAAATAAGGTGCAGGACCTGCAGGCTGCGGGAGACATCGTCGGAATGAACAGTACAGCTGCTCTCGTTTTCGCCGATGCAGCCGAAGGTGAGCGAGTATTGCATGCGCTGCAAACAAAAGACGACATCCGCGAGGGCATTTTGTTCTTGCCGGATGGGAAAGTCTTTGCCGAGTACAGGCGGAGAAATTATTCGGGAAGCGCGAACAAGAGGGTGGCAGCCCAGGTGGAAGGTATTCGCTGGGACGCGGACTATGTGGGAATCGTCCAGCCCATCCGGCTGGATGGGCGCGAATTGGGGACGCTGTATTTGGAGGCTGGACTAGCCGACCTGAAAGAAGCGAGATGGCGGACTGTGGTGCTGGCGATACCGGTTCTGGGGGCGACACTGTTGGTGGTGTACTTTCTGACGCTACTCCAGCAGCGATCGATTCTTGAGCCGATCCGGCAACTCTCGAATGTCGCGGGCCGTATAGCGGAAGAAAAGAATTACTCGCTGCGGGCGCCGGTATTGCAGGAGCCGGAACTTGGGCAACTCGGGAACGCATTCGACCACATGCTGGCGGTGATCGAAAGCCGCGACCAGGAACTTCGCGAAACGCGAGATCAACTGGAAGCACGGGTAAGCGAGCGCACCATGGCCCTGGAACAAGAGATCGTGGAGCGTCGACGTGCCCAGTTGTGCTCGAGAGAAAGCGAGGAACTGTTCCGCGCACTAAACGAAGCAGCGCCAGTGGGAATTATCTCCGGGACCAAAGAAGGCATCATCCGTCTGAGCAATCCGGCATTCCGAAAAATGTTTGGCTACACCGAAGAGGAACTCACTGGGAAGTCCTTGCCCGACCTTCTGCTCACCCCAGCGATGCGGGAGAATTGGACTCCCGTAGACAAACTTCTTGAGAGAGGGCGCGTCGTGCACTACATGGTGCATCGCAAGAAGAAGGATGACAAAGAGATCGACGTTGAAGTGTTCGGTGCGCCTTTAATCCTTGAGGGAAAAGGCGAGGGATTCCTTGCAATCTACGTGGATAACTCGCAGCGCGTCGAAGCGGAAAAATCCATTCGCGAAAGTGAAGAGTTATTCCGGTTGCTGAGTTCCGCGGCCCCCATCGGCATCTTCCGTGCCGACCCCGAGGGCCGTTGGGTTTACGTAAACCAAAGATGGAGCGAAATGACCGGCCGCGCGGCGGAATCCGCTCTTGGCTTTGGCTGGCTGGAAGCGGTACACCCGGACGAACGGAGGCAGACGGAACGGCTATGGAAATCCGCGGCGGATATGGGAATTGAGTTGCAGGACGAAACGCGGTTTCTGACTCCTGACGGAAATACCAACTGGGTTTATTGGGGATCGCGGGCATTACATGGTCCGGACGGCAACTTGATTGGGTTCGTGGGGGTAATTGAAGACATCACCAAAAGAAGGTCAGCCGAACAGCGCCTGCTGGAAGCGAAACAGGCCGCGGAATCAGCGAATGAAGCGAAAAGCCAGTTTCTGGCGAATATGAGCCATGAAATCCGGACGCCGATGAACGGGATTTTGGGGATGACGGAACTGGCATTGGAAACTCCTCTGAACGGGCAGCAACACGAATACCTGGAGATGGTGAGAGGGTGCGCGGAGTCGCTGCTGGAGATCATCGAAGATGTACTGGATTTTTCCAAAATCGAGACGGGCAGGTCGGAGTTGGAGAGCGTGCCGTTTGCGATTCTGGACTGCATGGAGAATGCGCTGCAACCGGTGACCGTGCGCGCACAGCAAAAGGGCGTGGAACTGGGGTGGTTGGTAAAAGGCGAATTGCCGGAAATGGTGCAGGGGGACCCCACGAGATTACGGCAGATTCTGATCAATCTGCTGGGGAATGCGGTGAAGTTTACGGAAGAAGGAGATGTGTTGTTGGTGGTCGAGTGCCTCAAGTGCGAAGAAGAAACGGCGGTGGTACGGTTCGAGGTTAGGGATTCAGGCGTGGGGATACCGCTGGAAAGTCAGGGCAAGATTTTCGAAGCGTTTCAGCAGTCGGATACTTCCGTCACGCGGCAATTTGGAGGGACAGGGCTGGGATTATCGATTTCCGCGAGGTTGGTGCGGATGATGGGCGGAGAGATCGAGGTGGAAAGCGCGGAGGGAAAAGGGAGCCGCTTCTTTTTCACAATAAAGCTGAAAACTGCCGCCGGGGGAGCGCGAGGGAATGAGGAGCACGGCAAGCTGCCGCGAGTGAAGATCCTGGTGGTGGAGGAAAAGAAAGAGGATCAGGAATTGCTGACCTGGCTGATGACACGCTGGGGTCTGGACGTGGAAGTAGCCGGAAGCGTGGAGGAAGCCCGCGGGCTGCTGGCCGGGCAGAAAGAAAAAAATCAGCAATACCGCGCCGTTTTGTTAAATCAGAACCTGCGCGGAGCCGATGGATATGAAGTGGCGAGGGAAATCCGCGTCTATGCTCCGCGAGAAGCCACAGCGATTCTGATAATGTCCTCCGCGCCAACGATGCTGGAGGATCCCCGGGCCGCGGGATGCGGGATATTTCGTCAACTGGGCAAGCCCCTGCGCCGACGGGCGCTGTGGGAAAGCTTGCGCACAGCCCTATCGCCGGGAGAGCCGGAGATCCGGAAGAGCAAAGAGCCGCAGATGGAGACCGCGGGGAGGCATTGCCGGATTCTGCTGGTGGAAGACAACATCGTGAATCAGAAGCTCGGCGTGCGCTTGCTGGAGAAGATGGGGCACCAGATCGAGGTGGCGAACAACGGCCAGGAAGCTTGTGAGGTATTGCGCGCGGCCCGGTTTGACTTGGTCCTGATGGACTTGCAAATGCCCGTGATGGGCGGCTTGGAAGCAACACGCAAAATCCGAAAAAGCGAAGAACATTCAAGGCGGCACGTGCCAATCCTTGCGATGACCGCGCATGCGGCCACGCAGGACGAAAAACGATGCTTGGAGGCTGGTATGGACGGCTATGTGACAAAACCGATACGGCGGGAAGTGCTGCGCAAAGAGATTGATCGCGTGACGGCACAAAACGCACCCGCAGAAGCTGACGGGGAGTCTCCAGACCGGATCGCGCGTTCGGAAAACGAGTGGAACGTG
Source organism: uncultured Acidobacteriaceae bacterium (assembly GCA_964405585.1). Taxonomy (GTDB): domain Bacteria; phylum Acidobacteriota; class Terriglobia; order Acidiferrales; family UBA7541; genus Acidiferrum. The sequence goes on from CAYOOS010000002.1 coordinate 8,977, forward strand.
AAGGAATTGCTGGAGCGGCTGGAAGGCGACCAGGACTTTTTCCGGGAGTTGTTGCAGATCTTCCGCGATGACAGCCAGGCGAATCTGCGGAAAGCCCGCGAGGCCCTGGTGCGAGAAGACCTGGCGGAATTGTCGCGTGCGGGGCACACCCTTAAGGGCATGCTGAGAAATCTGTCAATGAACGTGGCCGCGGAAACAGCGGCAGCACTGGAGACGGCCGCGCGACTCGGGGCAAGGGCTGAGGCACAGGCGCTTCTGAATCAACTGGAGCATTCCTTGGCGGGAATCATGGCAGAGGTGGAAACGCATCTGGCGGAGGTAGGCGCATGAAGATTCTGGTAGCGGAAGACGACTCGCTCTCCCGGACGCTGTTGCAAAGAACGCTGCAACGGGCGGGCTATGAAGTGACGGCCGTGGAAGATGGCTGCCGCGCACTGGCGGAATTAAGCAAAGAAGACCCGCCGCGGCTGGCGCTCCTGGATTGGATTATGCCTGGAAGAGATGGCATCGAAGTGTGCCGTGAAGTTCGGCGGCGGAAGGAGCATGCCTACACGTACCTGATCCTGTTGTCCTCCCGCGAAACCAAGCAGGATATCGTGCAGGGACTTGAGTCTGGCGCGGACGACTATCTCACGAAGCCTTACGACACCGATGAATTGAAAGCCAGGCTGCGCGCCGGGGAGCGCATCCTGGAACTGGAAGATCGCCTAGTGGAGGCGCGCGAGAGCATGAGATTCCAGGCCACACACGACGTGTTGACGTCGCTGTGGAACCGCGGCGTGATCGTGGAGCTTTTGTCCCGCGAGGTGGTGCGCTCGCGGCGTGAAAAGTGCTCCAGTGCCGTAATGATGTGCGATATCGACCACTTCAAGGCCGTGAATGACGAGCACGGGCATGCGGCAGGAGACGATGTTTTGCGGGAAGTGGCGCGGCGGCTGCACACGTCGGTGCGGTCGTATGACATGGTGGGGCGTTATGGGGGGGAAGAATTCCTGGTGGTCTTGAACAAGTGCGATCCAGCAAGCTCGGTGTCGAGGGCGGAAAATCTGAGGAACACAGTGTCAGCAAGGCCCATCCTGCTGGCAACGAAATCGATAAAGGTCACAATCAGCGTGGGAGTGGCGCTATCCACTGATTTTCCCAATCGCGATGCCGACGAGATCCTTCATGCCGCCGATATGGCGCTTTACGATGCGAAAAAGTCTGGCAGGAATTGCGTGCGTTTGGCGAAACCAGGAATTCTAGGCCGGGAGGATGAACCGGCGCCGGCAGAAAGCCCTCTCCTGGTTACTCACAAATAGATAGGGGCCGGGGCTTGCGGGGCCGCTGGTCACTTGGCCTTGCCGCGGCTCCCTTCCATCATTTGGCGCATGGCGGAGGTGGAACCGGGGGCCCGCCGTTCGCGCCATGCTTCGAGCCGCGCGCAAGCCTCTTCAATGGCGGAAAAGAGAAGTGGATTCTTAAAGGCGGCGCGCCAGGTGGGCACGATCGAGCGCATGCGATCCCAGACCACCCAGATTTCACCGTTACTTTCAAAAAAGAGTTCGTCGTTGATCATGCCACGGTTGACAATACTGGCGACCATATCCCAGTAGCTTATGACCATGCGGATATACGTGTTTTCCTGGCTGCCCTGCGGATATCGCTGCATCAGCTCTTCCGGCGTGGCCGCATGAAAATGCTCAACGAACCAGGCGCGCGCCTCGCGCAGCCGGGGTTCGCGTCGCAGATCGTACAGCCGCAGCATGAGGTTGACTTCGTCATAGGTGATCTGGGCCATGGGAGATTCTCCTTTATTTCATGCGGAGTGAGCCGGCGGCGGGGAATCCTGCGAAGAGGCAGGGTGCACCAACTCGACGCGCTGGACATTGTACAGGGGGAAACCCTGCCGCTGGAACTCCAATTGGATGCGGCGGCGCAACTCGCGGGCTACATCTTCATGGCGGGAAGGCGCGGTACGCACCTGGAGCCGCACGGTGGAGGCCGATTGATCGAACGATTGCAGGCCGAGGATTCGGGGGCCATCCACGAGGGCTTGGGACCATGATGGATCACTGCGCAACGCTGCAGCCGCGGCATCAAGAAGTTGCAGCAGTTTTTCCTGGGGCATATTGGGAGAGACGGCAACATCAACAAAGGTTTGTGACCAATCGCGGCTCAGGTTCGCGAGAGTGCGGATTTCTCCATTGGAAATGGTCACCAGAGCGCCGCGCGAATCGCGCACGACGGTGCGGCGCAAGGAAAGATGCTCGACGCGGCCCTGGGTATCTCCAACCTGGATGGTGTCGCCAACGACGAACTGGTCTTCGAGGATGATGTGGAAACCGGTGATGATGTCGCGAATGAAATTTTGAGCGCCAAGACCAATGGCCAGAGTAGCCAGGCCAGCGAGCGCAGCCACGGGAAAGACGTTTATGCCGATCTCCTCCGCGGCGGTGAGCAGTGCCACGGCCCAGACAATCTTGCTACCCGTGCTATAGACGATTCCGGAGAGCGTGCGGGTCTGTTGCTCTCTCGCCTGCGCGGCGCGTGTTGGTGTGGCCGCTGGTTTGACGATCAGGTTGGTGGCCACGCGCAACAGCCGGTTCACAATAAGGGCAACGACAAAGATGAGAATGAGGTGAAACAGATGGGCGAGCGTAAATTCGGGAAGATGCGTCAGCAGACTGGACATATGGGTTGTCGGAGGGGGAGTATAGCATTGCTAGGGGTGTGTTGCAGTGAGGGGCGTGTTCGGAAAGGGTGGCGGAGGCAGGAGGAACTTCAATGAAGACACGACGCTTGTTTTTGGGAGAGTTGCTCACGGCAGGAGCGGCGACGGGGTTAGCCGGGGCCCTGGCGCTCGGGCAGAGTCCGAATCCCTTACCCCCGGGCCTAACTGGAGGGGCGCCAAACCCACCAGATCCCAAACAGCCCTCGTCGGAAAAAGCCTTCATGGAAGCGAACGAGAAGGATCTTCATAAGAAAGTTGAGCAACTCTATGAACTGGTTACGGAGCTGAAGGCGGAGGCCGACAAGACGGATTCGACGAAAGTGCTTTCGTTGAATCTGGTCAAGAAAGCGGAAGAGATTGAGAAACTGGCCCACGATATCAAGATTCGCTCGAAAGGGTAGCGAAGCAGGGAATTGCGCTGGCAGGCGGATGAACGTTGCGTCAGGCCACTGGCGCGGTGCAAAGGGACACGCTAGAATTGGAAATGTAGTTCAACGGCGCGCCCGTAGCTCAGCTGGATAGAGCGCTTGCCTCCGAAGCAAGAGGTCGGGAGTTCGAATCTCCCTGGGCGCGCCACTTAATCTCGAAAAATCAATTGATTGGCGAAGCCGCCTCTTCTGTACTGCCACTTCCTACGACGTTTTTTGGAACACTTGGGAACAATTGCCTCTCGAGGGGGTTCACAGACTCACGCTGCTCAATCACGCTGGCGTGTGTATACACCTGGAGAGTTGTTGCCAAGTCTGAATGCCCAAGTTGGGCCCGTGCGACATCTAGGGGAGTTCCTTGGACATGCAAGAGCGTCCCGTGGGTGTGGTGAAGTGCATGCCAACTCAACCTTGGGAGCCCAGCACGCTTGCATGCTGATCGTAATCCCCTGTTCCGTCAATTGTTGGATGCTAAGGGACCGCCGTTGCGAGTGGCGAATACCAAAGCCTCGGCGTTGCGATCTGCAGAAATAGAGAAATGGGCTTTCAATGCTTCTGCAACCGCAGGGGACAGCGGGACCTCCCTCCTGCTAGCACGGGTCTTTGGTGTACCAAACCGCCCCAAGCAGCAAGTCTCCGCGACAACCAGCGTCTGCCTGATGAATTTTATGCGTTTCCACCGCAATGCCAGGATTTCCCCAATCCGCAGTCCAGTCAAGGTGGCAAGCAAAACGATGGTCCTGGTTGGTTCTGCACACGCGGCAATGAGACGCCGCACTTCATCAACATTCAATAACTGGTGGGGTCCTCCAGCCCATCTGTGTGTCTTGTCCGCGTCCAAACTGAATGTCGCGCCATTCGTAACTTTCTGTCCTCTGGGCAGTTGCTCGATCGCCCAGGTGAACGCGACGGTGACGGCTAAGGTGACCTGTGTCTTTCATGGACCCGTAACCCTCTCTCACTGGAAAATGGCGAAGGAAAGCTTTTGATGTCATCGAGCCCTCTACTATTAAAGAGGCTTTGAAAACGGAAAAAGTAAGAAACAAAGTGCGTCCCGCACCGATACGTTCCAAATTCTCCAGGCCTACCTTCCCCTAAGGAAATCTCTGCTCCGCCGGGCCCCTCTACTTATTAAAGGAACATCCAAACGGGAAAAAGTAAGAAAGTATCTTGAACTTTCTTGAGCGTTCCAGGCCGGGCTAGAAAATCCGGGGGCAATCCCCACTTATCTAAGGAACATCGAAAAGGGGAAAAACAAGAAAGAACGATGGTACTGGTACATGATTTCGGCTGCCATCGATGCGGGGGGATAAGGGAGAATAAAATCTTGGAACTGGTACATATTTTCTGGTGTCGCCGAAACAGGAGACCACAGGGGAGAGGCGGGGGAGGAGTATAGGACAAGGAAGTCGCTGCACGCTTCCCACATCGGGACATCCTCCCCGGAGCACCCCCTTGTTCTTATTGCTGTATTTCGGTGCTAACGGCCCTTTAATCTCCAACCAAGTTCAGATATACCCCTCTTTCTTCTTCGGGGGGAAGATAGCGAATTTGGCTCTTATCCAGTAACGACGCAAATCACACAGGCACCCGGTTTTCTTTTGGCTTGACAACGGACTCCCGTCCTTGGGAGGATGCGTCTAAAATCAGCGGAAACGTTTACGCAAATGAGCAGCCAAGTGCGAGGGTAAAGCCAGTGTCAGACTTTTATTGGCTGAGAAAACGCCTTCTTAAGAGAGAACTGCTGACGGGGAGCAGCGGAGTTTAGCTCCAAATGAACATAGGGGCCGTCCTAGTATCACGTGACAAGGAAACTCCTGCTGAGGCTGCAGGGCAGCGAGAGGAATTGGTGCGCCGCGTAGCCTCCAGCAGTACCTTTGAAAAGTCACCGCGGCTTCAGGCTTTCTTCCTCTATGTGTGTCGGTGCGCTCTCGAAAACAAGCCCGAAGAGGTAACGGAACAGCAAATCGGCATTAACGTATACGGTCGCCAGTCCGGCTACAACCCGAACGAAGACAATATTGTACGCTCGCAAGCCCGGCTGCTTCGGATGAAACTCGAGCACCATTTCGCCCATGAGGGCAAGCACGAGCCGGTGGTCATCAGTATCCCCAAAGGCCATTATCTGCCCGTCTTCGAAAATGTTGCCAACGAACCGGTAATATCACCTGCTATCTCCGAGCTAGCTAAGGAGAAAGCGCGCCGTTTGCGACAGATGTTGGTTGGCGCAGCGGGGCTGCTGGGTCTTGCCGCTGCGTGGATTGGCTACTCGTTTTTCGAGTCAAGAACTTCCATCCCCCCAGCCACGGTGGTCACAGCGGGCTCAGTTTCTCAGCCCCGGCCGAACGCGGCGGAACCGCCCTCGACGAGCCAACCGCTTGCGCTAGCCCCCGAGGTTGGCGAAGTTCGTATCGCCGCCGGTCACACTGGGGCTGCGTATGTGGACGTATGGGGGCACCGTTGGGAAGCCGACCGTTACTACGAGGGAGGCGTTCTCCAGGCCGGTCTCAAGCACCTTTTCCCCCCTGTAGCGGATGAAGGCCTGTTCAGAAGCATGCGGGAGGCTCTCTCAGCGAGTATGACGGTCGCGCAATCGCAGCGTGAGTTTCGTTATGACATTCCAGCGTCGCCGGGAGTTTACGAGCTGAGGCTCTATTTCGCCGATCCCCTCCGGCGGCCGGATGTGGAAAACAAGGAGGATGCGCAAAATAGCCGCAATTTTCAAATAAATCTGAACGGGCATCCGTTGTTGGTGGAATTCGATCCGATCGCCGACGCCGGTTCCGCCGCGGTTGATGTTCGAGCATTCAAGGATGTGAGCCCTGCGGCGGATGGGAAGCTCCACTTGGAGTTTCTTGCAGGTTGGGGGGCGCCCCCCTTCGTAAGTGCTGTGGAACTGACCCCGGGAACACCGGGAAAACTGAAGCCGATCCGGATTTCCGCTCATCGATCGGATTTTACAGATACCGACGGCACACACTGGAGCGGGGACAACTACTTTATCGAGGGGCGCACCAACATCTACGAAAATCCCGAGACGGGGCCGAAGATCCCTGCTCTTTACACCGCCGAGCGGCACGGCAATTTCAGCTACGCCATCCCCGTGGCACCGGGAAGCTACACAGTTAAGCTCCACTTTCTGGAGTCGTTCTTCACTCCTTTGATTCCGGCTGCGTTTTGCCACGGTGTCGGCTGCAGGGTCTTCGATGTCAGCTGTAACGGCGTCATGCTTCTTAAGGATTTCGATATTGTGCAGGCCGCTCCTGGGCCGCTCCACCCCGTGGTCCGCGAATTTCATGGGCTGCATCCCAACGGCCAAGGCAAGCTGCTGCTCTCTTTCTCGCCAAAGGTGAATTACGCCGAAGTCAGGGCCATCGAAGTCATCGACGAAGGCAAATAGAGGAACTGGTCGTAAGCCAGTAAGCCCTGGTCTTCCCCCTCGGCTACACCCTCCGTGTTGATTGGCGCAATCAAATGGGATCTAGTGCATACGAGTTGAAAGAGACCAGCTCAGTCGGAGAATTGGCTTCAACCGCAGGCGTTTTCGCCAGACTTTCGCGTGACAGTACCGTGATATCACTCGAATGTGGGTTCTCTCACACCGTAACACCCCTTAACAGAATTATTTAGAAGTGTTAAATGCATGCACGGGCGCGAGCTGGCCCGGTGCGCGGGGCCCATTTACCCCCACTCCGCGGGCCAGAGAATTGCGAGTTTATTCAGGATGCAACGCCCCTTGGAAATAGACGCCCAAGCTGACATACCGTCGGGGAGGGTCTGGCCTGTGACGAAAGCGGTGTCAGTACCCCCGCTATTGTGTGAAAGGTGCAGGAATCTGCGACTGAAGTCCGCATGGAAGTGTAAGACGGCTGAGATCGGTCGGAAATAATGAGGCGAAAAGAGATGAAGCACGTTGCAATAGTAGTGATCTTCTTCGCGAGTCTTTGCTGCGCGCAAGAGCCGGGAGACTTTAAGCCCTCTGTAACTAACGTGTGGGGAGCGGAATATCCCCGTGTGGACAGTGCTGGCAGGGTGGAAGTTCGTGTTAAAGCTCCCGACGCTACCAAGGTGAAGTTAAATTTCTGGAGCGGGCCGAAGCTGGATATGGTGAAGCAGCCAGACGGGTTCTGGACGATTACGACTCCACCGCTCGTTCCCGGTTTTCACTATTACACGCTGATCATTAACGGTGCAGAGGTCAGCGACCCCAACACTCATGCGTACTTTGGCGGGGGCAAGCCTGCAAGCGGAGTGGAAGTGCTAGAGCAAGGCTCCACCTATTATTTGGTTCAGGATGTGCCTCATGGCCAGGTTCGCGAGGTTTGGTACAACTCGAAGGTGACGGGGACCTGGCGGCACGCGCTGGTTTATCTGCCGCCCAATTACGATACACAGACAAAGGTCCGCTATCCAGTGCTCTATCTGCAGCACGGCGGCGGCGAAGATGAGACGGGATGGATTCGGCAAGGTAACGCCAACTTCATCCTCGACAATCTGCTCGCGCCAGGAAGCTGCAAGCCAATGATTGTCGTGATGGCGTATGGCTATGCCCGGCGCGTGGGCCAGGCCCCGCCCGATCTGACCGGAAAACCCTTTGGTTCTCCCGAAATGATGAAGGCGATGCAGGACATGGCAGCAGCCTTTGAAGATGATGTGACTCAGGTTCTGATTCCGTATATTGACTCGACCTTCAGGACACTTTCGGATCGCGATCACCGCGCCATGGCTGGCCTTTCCATGGGAGGCATGCAGACATTCCAGATCACGCTCAATCATCTCGATCTCTTTTCCTACATTGGCGGATTCAGTGGAGCGGGCGGGATGCTCGTCCTTGGCGATCGGAAACTGGATCCCAAAACCGATTACAACGGAGTATTTGCTGATCCTGCCGCTTTCGCAAAGAAAGTGCATTTGCTCTGGATGGGCGTAGGGACAAATGAGCCTGAGAGAATGCGTGCGGGACTCCAGAGACTGCACGCTTCACTCCAAGAAGCGAACATTCAGCACGTCTTCTATGAGTCGCCCGGGACAGACCACGAATGGCAGACGTGGCGGCGCGATCTGCAGGACTTTGCACCGAGACTCTTTCAACAAGCCGATCACTGATTTGTTGAGCAGAGAGAAGACGTGGATGACTAAAAAGAATTTGTCCGTGATACGCGAGGAACTGGCTCTCAAATGAAGTCAAACTGGCAAAAGATTCTAAACGATCGGATACAACTTTACGGGCATCTCAATTGGCTTGTGATCGCGGATTCAGCGTATCCGGCTCACTCCAGGCAAGGAATCGAAACCATTTTCGCCGATGAAGAGCAAACAACGGTTCTGGCCAGGGTATTCGCGGATCTTCGCGCGTGTAAGCACATCAGACCAACAATTTGTATCGACGAAGAATTGAGGTTCATCGCTGAGAAGGATGCGCACGGTGTAACTTCGCACCGGAAAAAGCTCAGTCGTCTACTTGAGGGATATAGCGTCCGGGCCCTTCCACACCAAGAGATCATCACAAGGCTCCATCGCCTCAGCGAAAAGTTTCGGGTGCTCTCGGTCAAGACCAACACGCGGATCCCCTACACTTCTGTGTTCCTTAAATTGGAGTGCGGATATTGGAATGCCGACGCCGAAGCACGGCTTCGGGCCCTAATACCTTTGAGAGACGGATGGTCGGATGGTTACGATGACGAAGGAGTTCCATCGCCGGAGTCTTTTTATCCGGACCAGGTCTCGGAAGCATTCAAGGAGTCGGAGAACTGCCCGAAACCTGTGCCAAAACCCATGCGAAGACATTGATTCCCAGTTGCGAAGACCGGTCGAGCGGCTCCCCTTGCTGACACGAGGCCTCCCGTAAATCGATCGTTTCGTTCGGGTCGGGTGGGGGCAGCGGTTACCAAGCGTTTTCGCTGCTTTTGCGCAGCAATGATGTTGTACGGGTCATGGTGAAGAAAATTAGGAAACAAAGGCGCTTGGATGCGGAAGTTCTCTTGTGCCACACGGACTAGACATTAATATCTTCAGCAAAGGAGATGGCCTTGGGGCGAATCTTGATAGCCATGGCGCTGTTTCTGGGCATCAGCACACTGCTTCTTGGACAGAGTGCGGAGCAACACCCGGAATGGCCCGGGAAAGGACAGTTGTTTGTCGGCACCTGCTACCAGCCTGTAGATCGCTCAGGCGAACAGATCCGGCAGGATATCGCCCTAATGAAACAGGCGGGATTCAGCATGGTCCGCATGGGCGACCTTTCCTGGGACGCTTTTGAACCATCCGAGGGCCAATTTAAATTCGCATGGTTCGACCAGATCCTGGAACAGATAAACCAGGCAGGAATAAAGGTGATCCTCGACATTGGCGGATCACCAGCGCCGATCTGGCTGCATCATAAGTATCCTTCCGTGAACTTCGTCAACGAGCAGGGTGCAACCGTGCATCCGGCGGAACGCTATATGGACGATAGTAGCGATCCGGCTTATCGCGAGCACCTGATTCGCTTTGCTGACGAATTGACCCGGCACTATGCTCACAATCCAGCACTGGCCGCAATTGGCTACAACAACGAGATCGGCAATGGCGTTATGTCGTACTCCGAAGGGGATCGGCAGAGATTCATTGCATGGTTGAAGGCGAAATACGGGACGATTGCAAACCTCAATAAGGCATGGGCAACTCAGCGCTGGTCACGGCACTTGAATTCCTTTGAGGAAGTGCAGTTGCCCTATGCGGACGGACCCTCTCCGCCGGAACGGTATCTTGATCTGCGGCGCTTCTGGTCGGATGTGACGATTGCGGTTCTTGAAGATCTGGAAAAAGTGCGCCAGCGCAACGTGCCCAATCTGCCCGCGGTTTCTAACCTGTGGGACACCGCCGGGCGCAGGGGCTTCGATTACCTGAGCTCATATAAGAAGTATGTGAGCTACGGAGCGGAGGGATTCTACCCGGCAAACCCGCTTGACGTCTCGCTCGGCGCGCTGCTCGTAAAGGGTGATCTTCCTATGCCAGCGTGGTTCAACGAATTCACAACCGGTGGTGGCGGGTACTACGGCGGCCCCAGAGGCATCATTCGCATGTGGGCCTATCTGGCCCTGATTGATTATGGGCAAACGTTTCTAGCATGGACCTTCAACACGCACAGGGGTGGCGAAGAGCAGGCGCTTTTCGGATTGCTCGATCACGATGGGACACCCTCGTGGAAATATGCAGAGTTCAAGCAAATTGCGACCGAGTTCTCCAAGCTGCAGCATTTGGGCTTCCCGCGTTATCACAAGCCGGATGTTGCCATTGCTTACTCGTTTGAAAGCAATATTGCATCTCGCCCTCCAGCAAGCAACACAGTTCGGAGCTACTTCAGCGTCAGCTACTCCGAGCAAGTTGAAAGTGCTCTGCAACCTTTCTTTGAAGACAACATCGATGTCGCGGTCATTAACGTCGCCCACAGCACCCTGGACTACAAGCTGCTGGTTGTGCCGGCGGACTATCTGATGGACACGGCAAGCGCCGAGGCTATCCGGAACTATGTGCGGAACGGCGGCACGGTGATCATGACCGCTCTCTCGGCAAAGGTGGATGAGAATAATCAGTGGTTCGACACACCGCTTCCGGGACGGCTGAGCGACGTTTTCGGGATTCGTACAGAAGAGTTCTACCGGCCAGGCACGCCTCCGGAAATCAGCCTCAATGGCAAGACTGAGAAGACTAGCATCGGCTTCTATGAAGTGCTTGAGCCTCACACGGCGCAGCCTATCGCGATGTTTACGAGCACTCCCGAGAAGTCGCCGGCCATCACGGTCAATACTTACGGAAAGGGACGAGCGATCTACGTTGCCGTCCCCGCCCAGATGTTGGTGCTTGCTCCGCTCGTTCGTGGTTTGTACGCAGATCTCAACATCGGAACGGGGCCAGAAACTCCCCCAGGCGTCTACGCGCGCCTAGTGGAAGGAAGAACGCTTTACGTGAATACAACCGGCGAAGAGAAAGCCGTGCCCATTCGCGGCAGCAAGCGCGGGATCGTAAGCGGTACCTCGTATGAAGGCGCCATTCGGCTGAAGCCGTACGATGCAGACCTGGTCGAGTAACGATATCTTCGTGAGCCCGAGGGTTGAAAAGTACTGGAAAGAAGGCTCTGATGCGACACGTTCTTGTCCTGATTGTAATGATAATCGTCGCGACCGTTTCCGTTGCTGGTGCGCAGAAGGTGGAATTGTCCCTTGATGTGTCCAAGACCGGCGCGAAGATTGACCGCAACATCTTCGGGCAGTTCGCCGAGCATCTCGGTCACGGCGTTTATGACGGCATTTGGGTAGGTCCAGATTCCACAATCCCCAATACTCGCGGCATCCGAAACGATGTCGTTGCCGCGCTGAAAGCGATCCACGTGCCAAACGTTCGTTGGCCGGGTGGCTGCTTCGCCGATGAATATCACTGGCGCAACGGAATCGGCAGTTCGCGAGGGGTAACGCTCAATCCTAACTGGGGCGGCGTGATCGAGCCGAACAGTTTCGGCACGCACGAGTTTATGGATTTCCTCGACCAGATAGGCAGCGATGCGTACATCTCGGTCAATGTCGGCTCCGGCAGTCCGCGGGAAGCGGCAGATTGGCTGGAATACTCGACTGGCGCGCAGCCAACGACGTTGGCCAAGGAGCGAATCGCCAACGGTCATCCTGCTCCCTATAAGGTCGCCTACCTTGGCATCGGCAACGAAAGCTGGGACTGTGGCGGAAACATGACGCCCGACTACTATGTGAGCCAGATGAAGATCTACAGCCGCTTTGTGCGCAACTTCAATCCGGCACAGCAGGGCAAAGATCACATGTTCAAGATCGCTGTCGGCCCGGGCGGCGGCGAACCCCGGTGGACCGATTGGACCGAAGCCGTCATGAAGGCCTATCAGGAACACACGTGGAGCTGGGACATCAATGGCCTTTCGATGCACAACTACACGGTGGACTGGCAGAATAAGTTCGCGTCGGAGGGTTTCGGTGAAACCGAGTACGCCCAGGTTCTCAAAGCCACTTTGGAAATGGACACTCTCATTAATAAACATTCGGCCATCATGGACAAGTACGACCCGCAAGAGAAGGTCGCCCTGGTGGTTGACGAATGGGGCGCCTGGTACGCGCCATTACCCGGCAGCAATCCGGGGTTTCTGGTCCAGCAGAACAGCCTGCGTGATGCCATTCTGGCCGCGCTGAACCTGAACATCTTTGCCCGCCATGCCGACCGCGTGCGCGGCGCGAACATCGCCCAGATGATTAACGTGCTGCAGGCCATGATCGAGACGGACAAAGAAAAGATGGTTCTGACCCCGACGTACTACATTTTCAAAATGTATGTACCTTTCCAGGACGCCACGTTCGTCCCGATCGCTTTCGACGCGGGCACCTACACCCACGGCGACATCAGTTTGCCAAGGGTGGATGCCATCTCCGCGAAGGACGCAACTGGCAAGCTTTGGTTAGCTTTAACGAATCTCGATCCAAATCAGCCAATTGAAATCGAGGCAAACCTGGCCGGTCTCACGACCAAATCGGCGGCTGGAGAAACGCTAACCGCGCCTAGAGTCGACAGCGTCAACACCTTCGACGCACCCAATACTGTTGTGCCGAAGCCCATCGCAGCAAAAGTTCAAGGCAGCAAGTTGGCTCTGACACTGGAGCCCAAGTCGGTAACAGTAATCTCAGTTGAGTGATGACATAGGACCACATGTCGGCGCTTGCGGCTACAAATTCTAGTGATGTGCTTCGTATGACGTTTGAACATGTCCCAAAATTAGGTGCGCGGGGTGCCGAATGAGCCTCCTGAAAATCGCCAAACGCGCTAAAGTCTCGGTCGCGACCGTTTCGCGGACGATCAATCGTGTGCCGGCAGTGAATCCAACTCTGGCGAGGCGAGTGTGGAGGGCAATCGAGGAGCTGGGCTACTACCCCAACACCAATGCGCGTGCGCTGGCTTCCGGACGCAGTCGAATTTTCGGCCTGATTGTCTCGGAGATCATCAATCCTTTTTTCCCGGAGATTGTGCAGACCTTTGCGGAACTAGGCGTGGAACACAATTACGAGGTTTTTCTGAGTTCAATGACCCAGGAGCCGCATTGGCTCGAGGTGGCCGCCCGGCAAATGATGGAGCGGAGGGTCGACGGTGTGGCAATCCTGACGTTCGGGAGGGAAGACTCACTAGTCGAGATTTTCAGACGCCGAAATGTGCCCACGGTTGTGGTCGATGCCGAGTGTCCGGGGCCGCTGCTCAAAAGTATCCGCATTGACTACCAACACGGCATTCGCCAAGCCGTTCAGCACTTGGCGGCTATGGGGCACGAACACATCGCCTTTATCAGTGGCCCGGCACATTTGAAGACCGCGATGGCGAGGAGAGCCGCTTTTCAGGAATGCATGAAGGAAATTGGCTTGCAGATAATTCCGGGGCTGCTCATTGACGGAGATCACACGATGGAAGCCGGCGTGAGCGCCATGTCGACGCTGGCTGCTTTGGCTGACCGGCCTTCCGCGGTGATCTGTTCAAACGACATGACTGCAATCGGGGTGATGCGAAAAGCCTTTGAACTGGACCTCGATATCCCGCGGGATCTTTCGGTGGTTGGGTTCGACGACATTCGGTGGGCGCGATTCATGACTCCGCCGTTAACCACCGTTCAGATGTCGCAGAGCGAAATTGCCACTTTGGCGTTTGGAGCATTGCTCGACATAGTCGAAGCCCAGGGCACCGGATCTTTGCGCGAGGTATATGAGATCAGAACGAATCTGGTTCTTCGAAGTTCTACGGCCATGGCGCCCGGTCGTCTCAGAGAATCTAGCGCCGACCAGCGCGTGGGGGCGTTGTAGGGACAAACAGATTCGACATCGATTGGGATGCGGTTGTCTTCGGCGTACCGTGGTTTCATTGGAGATCCAAAGGTAGGAACCTGAAATTGGGAGCGAGACATGCGAAAAACCAACATTAGAACTTTTATTGCACTTGCTGCTTTCTTGATTGCGAGCCGTTTGTGCGCCCAGAACTCCGAACAGCCGGCCTATCTGAACGCTTCGCTACCGGCCGAGCAGCGGGCCGCCGACCTCGTACACCGCATGACCGTAGAAGAAAAGGTCACGCAGCTGACGAACCAGTCTCGGGCCATCCCGAGATTGAATATACCGGCCTACAACTGGTGGAGCGAGGCGCTGCACGGAGTGGCGAGCAGTGGAACCACGGAGTTTCCCGAACCGGTTGGTTTGGCTGCCACGTTTGATACCGATGCCATCCATCGTATGGCCATAGCCATCGGCATCGAAGGACGAATCAAGCGCGCTCAGTTTGAACGCGCAGGCCACAGCCGTGCTCAGGAGGGTCTGGATTTCTGGGCGCCCAACATCAACATCTTTCGCGATCCTCGGTGGGGACGCGGGCAGGAAACTTACGGCGAAGATCCGTTCCTGACGGCGCGCATGGGCGTTGTGTTTGTTACCGGCATGCAAGGCGACGATCCGAAGTATTACCGGGTCATCTCGACGCCGAAACACTATGCGGTACACAGCGGGCCCGAGCCGGCGCGCCACACGATGGACGTGAAGATCAGCAAGCATGACGAACTGGATACCTATCTTCCGGCGTTCCGGGCCGCTGTGACCGAAGGCAGAGCCGGGTCGGTCATGTGCGCGTACAACAGCGTCAACGGGCAGCCAGCATGCGTGAACGAGTTTTTGCTGCAGGACCAGTTACGCGGCAAATGGAATTTTCAAGGCTACGTGGTGTCCGACTGCGCGGCGATCATCAACATCTTTCGCGACCACCACTTCACCAAGACACAGCCTGAGGCCTCCGCGTTGGCGGTTCAGCGCGGCATGGACAACGAGTGCTTAAACTACGGGGATATCAAAGACGATCTCGACTACAGGCCATACCTCGACGCGTATCAACAGGGATTTCTGAAAGAAAGCGAGATCGATACGGCCCTGATTCGGCTGTTTACGGCCCGCATGAAACTCGGCATGTTCGATCCGCCGGAGATGGTTCCGTACGCAAAGATCGACGAAAAGGAGCTCGATAGCCCCGCGCATCGGGAACTGGCGCGCGTGCTGGCAAATGAATCGATGGTGCTGCTGAAGAACGACGGTACGCTACCGCTGAAGAAGAATGGCATGAAGATTGCCGTTGTGGGGCCGCTCGCCGATCAGACCAGATATCTGCTCGGCAATTACAACGGCAGGCCGACGCACATCGTTTCCGTCCTGGAGGGGATCAAGGCGGAGTTTCCGGATGCGCAGATCACGTCCGTGCCGGGAACGCAGTACTTGCGCAACGAGGGAGATGTCGTCCCGGCGTCGTTCTTAACCACACTCGAGGGCCGGCCAGGGCTCACGGCAGAATTCTCGACCGGAGAGATGTGGGGACCGCAACGGACCGTACTTGCGGCCCGCCAGGTGAACAACATCGATTTAAAGGCGCAGGGCATTCCTCCAGAAGCGTCAGGCAAGTATCCGCTGCGCGTTGAGTGGACCGGCTTTCTGACTCCCACAGAGACAGGAGATTACACCGTTGGCGTGCGCTTGCAAGGCGGGTTCGCGCGAGTCGAAGTCGATGGCAAACCACTTGCCCACGGGTGGGTCGGCAGCGATGAGGCACCGCAGTCGAGAGTCGGTCACGTTCACCTCGAGCAGGGAAAGAAGGTGTACGTCAATGTCGGTTACGGGCAAGGCATCGCTGGACCATTGCAGGCGCAGTTGATTTGGTCGAAGTACGATCCCAAGCCAAGTCCCGACGCGATTGAATCGGCAAAAAACGCAGACGTCGTCGTAGCGGTGCTCGGCATTACAAGTGAACTGGAAGGCGAAGAAATGCCTGTGAGCGAGGAAGGCTTTAAGGGAGGCGACCGCACCAGCATCGATCTTCCTAAGCCGGAGGAGGAGTTGCTGGAAGCGGTAGCCGCGACAGGAAAGCCGGTGGTGCTTGTGCTGGCAAACGGTAGCGCGCTTGCTGTGAACTGGGCTCAGGAACACGCCAACGCGATACTTGAATCTTGGTACGCGGGTGAGGAGGGTGGGGCCGCGGTGGCGCAGACACTCTCCGGCAAAAACAATCCCGCAGGCCGCCTTCCAGTCACCTTCTACACTGGAATCGAGCAGTTGCCTCCATTTGAGGACTATGCGATGAAGGGTCGTACCTACCGTTATTTCGAAGGCCAACCGCTTTATCCGTTTGGCTATGGCCTCAGCTATACGAAATTCTCGTATCGTGGGCTTCGGCTCCCGAAAAAGAACATCAACGCGGGTGATCCACTATCGGTGGAAGTGACCGTCAGCAACACCGGAAAATGTGAGGGCGATGAAGCGGTGCAACTTTACATCACTTTCCCGAACGTGCCGGGAGCTCCGTTGCGTGCCCTGCGCGAATTTAGCCGCGTACATCTGAAACCAGGCGAGTCGCGGATGGTCCGCTTCGAGCTAAAGGATCGCGATATGAGCATGGTTACCGAAGCGGGCGAACCGATCATCGCCGAGGGCAAATATTCGGTGTCGATTGGAGGGGGACAGCCAAATACCGGCGCGCCTGGGGTGGCGGGGACATTCGAGGTGAAGGGTACTAAGACTTTAGAGGAATAGGAGCAGGAGGTATTCGCACCGTGCGGTCAAAAGCCAAGGCTACAATCATCGCCATGCTGGTTTTGTTGTTTGCGGGACTCTATTCAACTGTTCTTTTTGCTCAGACCCAATCGGTTAATGCCACCATCGACGCGTCGAAAACTGGCGCTCCAATCTCGCCATATATTTATGGGCAGTTTCTGGAGCATGGCGGGAATATCGTCAACGAAGGCGTGTGGGCGGAAATGTTGGAAGACCGCAAGTTCTACTATCCGATCACTTCGAAGGCGCCTGAGGAGCCTCCAGTTCCAGTGTGGAGGCGCCGCGGTCCACGGCGGCGTTGGATACCGCTGGGTCCCGATGAATTTGTGATTATGGATACGCACAAACCGTTCACCGGCGAACAAACACCGCTGATCAAACTTGACGAGAAAGAACCGCACGGGTTCCAGCAAAGTGGGCTGGCGGTGCGGAAAGGGAGAAACTACACGGGGCGTATTCATCTGGCGGGCAGTTCTGGCGCGACGGTGAAGGTAAGTCTGGTCTGGGGAGATGCCGCCGGTGATCGCCAGACGGTGGTCATCAGCAAGCTAGGCCCCAGCTATGTCAAGTCTCCACTTCACTTTCAAGCGCAGGCCGATAGCGAGAATGCCCGGCTGGAGATAGGTGGAACTGGCGCGGGCTCATTTCATGTAGGGACCGTTTCACTCATGCCTGCCGACAACGTGCAAGGTTTTCGCGCGGAAGTAATTGACGCGTTGAAGCAATTGCATTCCGGCGTGTATCGCTTTCCCGGAGGTAACTTTGTTTCCGCCCACGAGTGGCGCAACGCGGTGGGCGATCCGGACAAGCGCCCGCCCATCTGGGATCCGGTGTGGCGCGCGGTGCAGCCGAACGATGTGGGCACGGATGAATTTCTGACGCTCTGTCGGTTGCTTGATGTGGAGCCATACATAACGGTCAATGCCGGTTTCGGCGACGCATGGTCTGCAGCGGAGCTAGTCGAATACACCAACGGAGCAGTCACCACACCGATGGGAAAATGGCGCGCGGCAAACGGCCATCCGCAGCCGTACAAGGTCAAATTCTGGGGCATTGGCAACGAACCTTGGGGCGATTACCAAATGGGGTCCATGGCGATCGAGCAATTCGAGCTGAAACACGACATGTTCGCCAAGGCCATGCGGAAAGTGGATCCATCGATCAAGCTGATTGCGGGCGGGGCCATGCCCGATGTAATGACTGGAGCCAATCAGTCCAAAAGGATCGGCGGCAAGTTCGTCCCGGATTATCTCTCGACGGCAGACTGGAGCGGCCACATGCTCGCGCACTGCCTGGATAACATCGACATGCTGAGCGAGCACTTCTACTCCTCAAGCAACATGCACACCGACCTGAAGCTGGAGAAGAAGGTCAATATCGGTCCGCAGTCACTCGTCGAGTGGCAGCGCGCGCCAGCAACGCAAGTTCGCGTCAAATACGAGCATTATCAGGAATATCTGAAACTCATTCCGGCGCTAAGAGCAAGGCCAGTGCCGATCGCCATCGACGAGTGGGCCTATATGGACAGGGACTCGCCACCCGGCTCTTACAAGACAGTTCCCGCTTATGCCTGGGCGTTTCACGAGATGTTTCGCCACTCCGATCTTTTCCAGTTGGGCGCATTCACCTTCGCGACGGCCATGATCAACGAAGACAGGACCCGCGCCGTACTAAACCCCACGGGGCTTCTGTTCAAAATGTATCGCGAACATTTCGGCAGCATTCCTTTGGAAGTAGCTGGAAATTCGCCGCAGCCCAAACCGAACTTTCCCGCCGGCGGGGACCAGCCTGCGGTTAATCCGGGGAGCGATACGTATCCTTTGGACGTGAGTGCGGCTCTGAGTGAAGATCGAAAGACGCTCACGTTCGCCGTGCTGAATCCATCGGATTCCGAGCAGCGGCTGAACCTTTCGGTTAATGGCGCAAAGCTCGCAAGCCGGGGGCATCTGTGGCGCATGGCGCCATCGAGCGTTGACGCAACCATCACGGTCGGCCAGAAGCCGGGAGTTGAAGTGGAGGAGGTGGAAGTCAGGTCCGTGCCCGATACGATGTTAGTGACGCCGTTCAGCGTCAACATTTATGCGTTCCCCGTGGAATAGAATTGCGATCCGATCGTGCCGTCAAATAGCGAATAAACAAGGGCGGTGACTCAAACGAGGTTCAGATACAAGCTGGCAGGCCCACCGATCTGGACGATGAATCACTCGGAGCCAGCCAACGGTCCCGTTCTACAACACGCGTTTTGTTAGGCCTTTAGAAAGAGGTTCTCAAAGAGGATATCGATGATGGTGGCAAACTTGGTTCGCGCGATAAAGTTCATGATAGTTGTTCCCCTGCGGGGATGCACAGTCAGAACCTCTCTCTTTCTCGGAATCAGTTGTTTGCTCTGGGGTGCAACGGAAGCAAGAGCCCAACTTTGGGATGTGCCTCCACTCCCGCCGGTCAAATATGCGGCGGCTCCGGATGGTATGACTGCTTCGGTGGGGGATGAAAGTGTCCACATTGCCGTTTGCCGGTCCGCTGTCATACATTTCGTCGCGACGCCCGAAGCGCCCAACACGGCCAGACAAACCAAGCCATGGATGCTAGATCCCAAGGAGTCGTGTCCAGGCGCGAAGTTCCAGGTGACACAGACCGCCGACGCGGCGATCCTCACGACCGACACACTGAAGATAGAGTTCTCGCTGAAGTGGGGAAACGTGCACTACAGCACCGCGGCGGGCGAGAGCCTTTTGCGCGAGGGAAATGCCATGCCGCGCACGTATGAGCCAGCCGAATTGAATGGCGAGAAAACTTTCCATGTCGAAGACAGATTTGGACCGGACTTCGCGGAGGGCATTTACGGCCTGGGGCAACATCAGAGTGGATTATTCAACTACCGCGGTGCCACCGTGGAACTCGGCCAGAACAATACCGATGTTGCAATTCCTTTGCTGTTGTCGAGCAAAGGCTATGGGGTCATGTGGAACACGGCATCTTTGACCTATGTGGACAATCGGTTTCCACTGGAGCTGAAATTGAGTTCCCTGGCGGGACACTCGATTGACTATTACTTTATTTACGGACCAGAGATGGACCAAATGATCCACGAATATCGGGACCTCACGGGGCACACGCCGATGCTTCCCCAATGGGCCTATGGTTTTTTTCAGTCGAAGGACCGGTACGTGTCGCAAGACGAACTCTTGGGCATAGCGCATCGCTACCGCGAGGAACACATTCCCATCGATGCGATCGTGCAGGACTGGTTTTGGTGGAAGATGGAGGGCGACCCGGTGTTTAATTCCAACTTCCCGGACGTCCTTGGCGAACTGAACCGATTACACGATGAACATGTTCACGCGATGTTGTCGGTCTGGGGGCTCTTCGATACAAAGTCGCAGAATTATCAGGAGCTCGCCGCCAACCATTTCGACGTGCCGAACGCTCACGTGTACGACTCAACCAATCCGCTGGCGCGCGACTTTTATTGGAATAAGCTGGTCAGCAAATTGTTTTCGCAGGGCTGGGACGCATTCTGGCTCGACAGCGCGGAGCCCGAAGAATACTGGCCTCACATGGGCGATGCGATTCTCAGTAAGAAGCAAATTGCGATCGGCAACGGAGCCGAGTACACGAACATATTCCCGTTCACGCATACTCTTGGGATCCAACAGCACTGGAAGGCCACGACGGATCGGAAACGTGTCTTCCTGCTGACGCGATCGGCCTTCCTTGGCCAGCAACGAGTTGGAGCGACGGTGTGGTCCGGGGACGTCTACGGATCGTATTGGGGTTTGCGCCATCAGGTAGCCGCCGGGCTGAACTTCGCGCTCTCCGGCTATCCCTATTGGACGACTGATATCGGCGGATATTGGCCGCCGCACGACAATCCTCTTGATGACGCGAAATTCCAAGAGCTTTACGCACGATGGTTCGAGTACGGGATCTTTTGCCCTATTTTCCGCACCCATGGCCACCGCCCGCAAAATGAGCTTTGGGCGTTCAGCACAGTCGAGCCGATCCTGATCAACTACGACAAGCTGCGCTACCGCCTCATCCCCTACATCTATTCTCTCGCTTGGCGCGTCACTGACAGGGACTACACGATCCAGCGGCCGTTGGTGATGGATTGGCGTACGGACCTTAAGGTTCGCGACATTGGTGATCAGTTCATGTTTGGGCCCGCAATCCTCGTTAGCCCGGTGCTTCAACCAGACGCTACCCGCAGGACCTTGTATCTGCCGGATTCCCCGGCATGGTATGACTTTTGGACCGGAGCGTCACGGAAGGGAGGCCAGGAAATTGAAGCAGACGCTCCTCTGGATCGCATTCCACTTTACATACGCGCCGGTTCGATTCTTCCCCTCGGACCGGAAATTGAGTACGCAGGCGAAAAGCCCGCCGGACCTATCGAACTGCGCATTTACACGGGAGTGGACGGCAAGTTCGAGCTATATCAAGACGCGGGCGATAGCTACGACTATGAACGCGGAAGCCGCTCGATCATTCCGCTTCATTGGTCGGAGTCAGCGCGAACTCTGACCATTGGAGACCGGGAGGGAAGTTTTCCGGGAATGCCCGCGAGTATACAAATCAAAGTTGTCTGGGTATCAGCGGGGCACGGCTCCGGGCTTGCCCCAGTGGCCAATCCCGACAAGATTGTTGAATACACGGGAAAGGCGACCTCGGTACAAGCACCTTGAAGTGCGAACTGTACACACGATGCTTCAGTTGATCTGTACAGAAAGACCGTCGCGGTCCTGGGGTTTACGTGGGCTCTACCTGCGCAGCAACCGCGCGGCGCGACGGCAATCGTTTTGCCAGGATATTTGTAAGGGAGAAAACAGATGATAAAGACAAATTTGCTCTGCGTTTTGGCACTGGCGATAACCGTTGCTCTGGGACCTCAGCTCGTTGCACAAGTGCAGACGGACGTGCCTCCTGTCGTTCCTGGCGCGCAGCCCGTTACGGTGGAACATATCAAGGTCCACGGGACAGCCCTGGAAGGCAATTTGGAGGGTGACGCCGCTGATCGCGATGTGCTCGTGTTTTTGCCACCCAGCTACGCCAAGGAGAAATCACGGCGCTATCCCGTCATATATGCCTTGCACGGTTATTCCATCGGCGCCGAGCAATGGAGCCACGAAATACACGTGCCGCAAACAATAGAGGGAGCATTTGCACAGGGCGCCAAAGAAATGATCGTCGTGCTGCCTGACTCGAAAACGCTGCACAACGGTTCCATGTATTCGAGTTCGGTAACCACGGGAGACTTCGAGCAGTTCATTGCGCAGGATCTGGTTGCCTACATCGATGCTCATTACCGCACGATCCCAAATCGGTTGAGCCGCGGCCTGGTGGGCCACTCAATGGGAGGCTACGGCGCGAGCCGGATTGGCATGAAACATTCCGACGTGTTCGGCAGCCTGTACATCATGAGCCCGTGTTGCTTGTCGCCGCGACCAGCCGGGCCGGCGAACCCAGAAATGGCGAAGGCTCTGGAGGCGGTGAAGACGCCCGAAGATTCGGCCAAGCTGCCCTTCTTTCCCCGCGCACAGCTTGCCACGGCGGCGGCATGGTCACCGAATCCGAAAAATCCGCCGCTTTACCTTGACCTGCCCACGAAGAACGGCGAACCTCAGCCGGATGTCCTCGCAAAGTGGACAGCGAATTCGCCACTTGCCTTCGTGGATCAGTACATCGGAAATCTGCGCCAGTATCGCGCCATCACGCTCGACGTCGGCGACCAGGACGGTTTACGAGTCGATACGGGCAAGCTGCACGATGTACTCGATAAGTATGGAATCGCGAACACGTTCGACGTTTATTCGGGCACTCATACGAGTAAGGTGGCAGATCGTTTCCAGAATCATGTGATGCCGTATTTCAGCCAAAATCTCTGTTTTCAGGCAGGTTGTCCGTAAGCTCGAGTTTCGGTAATCGTCTCAAAGAGAATCAGGTCTGCTCACTGTTGTTCTTTTGCGGGCCATTGAATGGCCTCCTCAGTAAGTCGACCAGCCAGGAAAGAATCAAATGTCTGTTGAGGCACAAGTACGAACAACCGGCGTGCTGGGTTCGGGATCCTCCGTTGCATCCCCAACTGCAACTTCACGGCCGCATTTGTCGTAGTAATGAAGTTGGTGCCGGGCCGGAAACGCTGGCAATGGCGCACTCGGGCCCGTTTTCGCAGCATCGAGGAAATTACACCGGATGGATACAATGAAGCACTTTCCAATCGTTCTTGCTGCTCTCCTTCTGTTGTTAATGGGGATCCTCGCGGGCGGGGCGGCTCGCCGCGAGTCCATCACCGTGGATGAGGTCGCGCACATCGGCGCGGGCGTCAGTTATCTGCAAAAGCTCGACCTGCGGATGAATCTGGAGCATCCCCCGCTGGCCAAAGTTCTTGCGGCCATTCCGCTCGTTATTGGCCGCGTACGTGCTGACTACTCGGACATTTCCTGGTCATTCAGCAATCAGAGCTTCGGAAGCATCCTCGGCGAATGGTCCTGGGGCCATGCCGTCGCGCTCCGCTGGAACAATCCGCGCTCTACGGTTCTTTGGGCGCGCTTTCCTATGCTGTTGCTCACCCTCCTATTTGGCGTTTTTGTGTACCGCTATGCTTCCGAGTTGGGTGGCTCGTGGGGTGGGCTTCTTTGCCTGACGGCCTATGTCACTACGCCTGCCTTTTTGGTTTTCGGTCCCCTCGTGCTAACAGATATCGCAGTCACGTTTATTTCACTGCTCACGCTATGGAGTTTCGCTTCGCTGTGGCGGGCTCCCAGCAGACAAGGTACAGTGTTTTTTGGCCTGTTCCTCGGCGCGGCGTTTCTTACGAAGTTTTCGTCCGGTCTACTGCTTTTTTGCTTCCTGGTGTTTCGTTTAAGTCTTCGCGTGGCGCCACTTCCTGAAATGCCTAAGGACCTGGAGGAACTGCGCGCCTGGCGCCGTCTTCGGGGCCGCTATCTCTGGAAAGGAATCTTCATCGCCGCTCTGACCGTCTATGTCGTTTACTTCATCCTGTCGTGGCGGCAACCCACCGACACCTTGGAAGTCCTCGGCCATGGGACATCAGCGCTACTCTTGCGAAGACTGCTGATGCCCCCGTGGGATTATCTTCGCGGACTTTTCTTCGTAGTTGTTACTTCTTCGCGGCCCACTTTCCTTTTGGGCCACTCGTATTCTCATGGCGTGTGGTTCTATTTCCCGGTGATGTTTGTGTTGAAATCGACGCTCGCCTTTCTCTTGATGCTCCTCCTTGCCGTGCCGGTAGCCCTGGTCGCGCGTCGGAAGCGAGGGGACAATTCGGTGGTGCCGGCAGATAGGCAACTTCACTGGCGTGCCGTGTGGATTTTCCTCGCCGTGATTTCTGGGTGCTGTATGTTGAGCCGAATGACCATCAGCATCCGTCACTTCACCATTCCCATCCTGCTGATGATTCTCTTGTTGGCGCCTCTGCCACGCGCGATCGCCAGGATGGGTGAGCATCTCCGGTGGGCTGCTCGCTCGGTTACGCTGGCATACGTGTTGCTATCGCTTTTTTCATTGTTGACCGTGATTCGGGCCTATCCTTATTATTTTCCGTTTCTCAACAGCCTGAGTTTTGGCCACCCCGCCTACGCGATGATCAACGATTCCAATCTCGATTGGAACCAGTCCCTTCCGGAAGTCAACAGCTTCGTTCGGCAACATGGACTCACGGACGTGCTCGTTGACGAGTACGGCTTCAACGACCCCGCGGTCTACGTGCCACAAGCACGATTCTGGAACTGCCAGCAACCTCTGCCGTCCGATGCGGGCCACTGGGCTTTTGTCTCTGCCGACATGATTGAGGACGCCCACAACTGCGTTTGGCTCCTGAATTTTCCTCACGAGGAGCTGGCGTCCGGCAGCATGTATGCGTTCCGACTACCGGATGTGTTTCCAGCGGTAGGGGCCCCGGGCGGCCCGCCTTCCGAATCGGAATTCCACACATTTGGAGCCCCGATGCCCGGCTATTCCGATGCCCGTTTGATTTTCTTGAACTGCATCCGTGACCCGAACCAACTACAGCCCACGATGGACAAGCTGACCGCCCAATTCGCGGCTGCCCGCGCCAAGCGTGCCACTCATCGCGACAATCACTAAAACTGCGACTTCAATGCGGAAAGGGGCACCGTGCGGGAAAGGCTCTCACCCTGCCAGGCCACGGCAAGCCGAACTAGTGAGCTTGGCCCTGTAGCTCTGCGATAGTTTTGCGAACATAGCTGGCGCTCGGGTTGTTGGGATCTTCCTGCAAAAACAATTGCAATTGCGCCAGCATATCGGGAATGCGGTTCAGGCGCTGGCAGGCCGCCGCCGCTGTATAGTGCACGGTAGCATAGCCCTGGTGAGGCATTTCGTGGACTTTCTGGGCGTCGGCGATGGCCTGATGGTCCTGGCCCTGCAGGAAATCCACGCGGACGCGAAGGGCAAGCGCTTCCACATTGGTTGGTTCGGTGGACACCGCCTTGTTCAATAATGTTCTGGCTTGTTCTTGCTTATGATCGGCCACGTCCAAATGCGCAAGACTCACAAGCGCTGGAACGAAACTATCGTTCACCGTTAGGGCTTTCTGCAAAGCTTTGCGTTGTGCATCGGACTTTCCGAGGTGGGAGTACGCGGCGGACAGGTTGTAGTAGGCGGAAGCGTAGTTTGGATAAATGGATGCGGCTTTATTGAAATGCTCAGCCGCTTTTTTCCAATTCTTGTGCTCCATTTCGGCATCACCGCGTGCCAGTTCTTGAGAGGCTTCTTTGGGGACATTGAGTTCGGCGACGGTGACGGTGTTTCCCAACACTCCATTCGGCACGCTAGAAGCGGGTTCTGCTTTTCGAACAGCCACAAATTGGCTTTGAAAAACTTCCGTACCTTCCAAATGGACGATGGCGCTCTGTGTGGTCTCAATCCCGACGCCGGAAACCTCCACGCGGTAATCTCCAGGGGGTAGATTAGGAAACTCCGTCGAACCAGAGGAATTGGTCATTTCTACTTCGATGGGAACGGCGTTGGCCAGGCCCTGCAGAAGTTGGACACGTAGACCGGACGTGGCCCGTCCGCCGGTGACAAAAGCGACGTCGACGCGCAGAGTGCAGACAGATCGGTTTCCGGGGTTAGCGGAGATTTGGGCATGGGCGGGGATGGCGGCGAAAAACAAAAACAAAAGTAACCGGCGCCACATTTGATGTACCTCCCTTCCCGATCAAAGCGAAAGGCCAAACCTGGGCCGAAGAGGGGTGATAGTACACCGAAAAGTCGTTGGATGCATGGTCTTCAGTGATCAATGTTTTTCGACAGGTTCGTTGGCAACGGCGTTTGCGGCATTGGCGGCCAGGATGAAAGCGGTGGCGGTGTCCACAACATATTCGTTCTCGTACCAGAGGAATGGCCAGTCGCTCATAAGTTCGGGGAAGTCCGGTTGAATGATGGTTACTCCCGGGATCATTCCTCCAGGAATAAAGGTGTAGTCGGCCCGGTTGTTGCCGTAGGCGATCAGCTTCGATTGAGCACCGATGCCGGAGACGTAGGAAATGTTCGAAACCGGATGAACGCCGAGAACGTAATCCAAACCTCGGAGCGTGTACTCTGTGCCAACAATGTCTGGGAACGTTTGGTGCAGAAAGTACATTTGCGCCGCGAAACCCGCAGCC
>CAYOOS010000002.1:35384-40994 GCA_964405585.1 uncultured Acidobacteriaceae bacterium
GTGTACGCACGCCATGGCGCCAACCGGCGTATGGGCGCAGTGCATGGCCATGGGGACACCGTAGGGATTCTTTGCAAGATTCTCATCGAGCTTGAGCTGGTTTGAAACGACCAGGGAGCGCATGGCCGCTTTGTATTCGGCATTCATGTAAGGAATGGCGCGAACTGCGGTGCCTCCGAGAAACACGAACCGATCCTGAATGGTGGGTAGAAGTGCTGTCAGTCGCTTTTGGTAAACGTCTTTGCCCTTTGTCGCGATAAGCAATTCCACTGCGGCCATCGTTTCTTCTATGGCGAGATCGCCTCCCGCGGTGTTGAAAGAATGAAAGATCAACGGCGGCTGGTTGTGCTCTTCGCCCCACACTCTCTCGGCGGTTTGAAGGCATTCGTCGGCCATCTTGTCATCGAAACCGTGAAGAACACGACTGGCGGCGGCAAGAGCAGAGATGGCGTCGTAATTCAGGGGCGTGGTGTGCGTGGTGAAGGCCCAGCGATCGTCAGGCATTCCGGAGTAATAGCCGTCGGATTGCGAAGGAGACATTTTCTCAGAATAGATTTTACCGTCCGTTTTGGATGCGGCGTCTCCCAGGTGCGTATATTCCTGCAATGTCGGTTCAATGATTCCGGGGATGGCGTGGCCAAACACCTTGTATTGCGCGAGCAGGTAGAGAACCCCGTGGGAAATCTGCTGGAGCGCATCGGGGGCGCCGTCGGGTTTTCGAATCTCCACATAACGCGCGTTCTCTTCGACCGTGGTGTCATCCCAATCCAAGCCAAAATTCTCCCGGGCCAAAACCAAATCCGTGATGACGCGAGTATGAGTTTGCGTGCGGAGGTCGAAGTCTCCGGCGTCATACCAGCCGCCGACATTGATTCCCGGAATGTGTTGTCCGGGAGCAAAAGGCGAATCGGTTGAAGGACCTTGAGAGTAGCCGTCGAAATGCGTGTAATTTACAGGTGCCTGGCGAGCATCGTCAAGGTGAGAGGCACCGTGCCAAATGCGATAGCCCTCGCGAACTTTGACGTGATCCATCTGCTCGGCGAGAAAGGTATCGAGAGTGGTGTGCCAAATTCCGTCGTAGACATCCTTGGCGATGCGGAAGGGACCCGTGGTTTGTGCGGCATACTCAATGGCGTAAATGCCGGGTTCGCGGACGGGTGAAAAATCGAAATGAGCGTAATGGTAGCGGAGCCACTTGCCCCAGGGCTTTACTTCACCGCGAAAAACCTCTTCGTATGAGCCGTCAGGGCCGAGTTTCAGGACACGAGCGTCTGTGGCGGCTTGAACCTGAGGGTCAAGCTCTATGACGGCGACTTTAGAGCGCTGGGGTGTGTAGCCGATTTGGTTGTAGCCGATGACTGGGGGACGGGTCCAGCCCGGCGCGGCTTTTAGCTGAATGTGCCAAACCACAGCCTCGCCGGTTTTGTCCGAGGGGATCAGGCTACGCACCACGAACCAGCCGTTGGGTGCCTGGTTGCGTCCATCGAACAACATCAGAGGTGTGCTCTCCGAGGTGATACCGACGTGAGTCATTGGATCTTCGGGTGAGAGAATGATGGAGTGTCCAGTTCCCAGGGCCGTAGGTTCGAGGGTACCGCCCACCGTGTGGGTCATTGGTCCACCTGGATGTCGAGGGAAGATGCCCGAGGAATCATCGAGCACATAGGACTTTCCAAAGAACGCACTGGGGAGGAACTCGAGATTAAGACCTGCTCTGCCGGACAGGGCCGTAGGGACGGGGCGGTCGAGCCACACCGCTAAGCGAATACCTC
Source organism: uncultured Acidobacteriaceae bacterium (assembly GCA_964405585.1). Taxonomy (GTDB): domain Bacteria; phylum Acidobacteriota; class Terriglobia; order Acidiferrales; family UBA7541; genus Acidiferrum. Next base: position 37,157 of record CAYOOS010000002.1, read on the forward strand.
CTGCTTCGGGCCGCACATCGATTTTATAGTTGAACTCCCGCTCAGGGTACGACAAGGAAGCGATCAACTCGTTGGGCGCGGTACCACGCTTGCGCTCTTTGAATTGAGGAATGGCATCCCACTGTCCGGGAGTAGAGGAAAGCCGCACGTCGCCATTGGTGGCGATTCGGTGTTCGTGGAGGATGATTTCAAGGCCGCTCATTTTTTCGTCGCCGAATACGGGGTGGTAGGCATTGTGGAAGAAAAAGATGCTCAACCCGTGCGTCTCAAGAACGTCCTGGGGTGTTAGTGCGAGTTCGGGCGAAGCGTCATTGGCAGCGCGGAGACAAGCGACGGAAAGAATTGTTGCCAGCGCGATGGCTGTGATTCGATGCGCCGCGTTTTCCATGAGGCCCCCTTCCCAGAGAAAGTGTCAATTCTTCCACTGGCGGATAATTTCAAACTGATGAAGTCAGCCAGAAGTCAGTTGGAAAGAGCGATCTTGGATCCGGGCTCGTCTCGCCCGGCGACAGACAATCCAGCACAGCGATTATATAGAAAATCATGCGTTAACGTTACCGACAGGAGAAAGTAAGCTTTTCCAATGCGTCTCATATAGAATCAAGCCTGAGCTACGCTGTTGTTCCTGTGCTATGAACTGAAATCCTAACGAACGGCGCAGCGGGAGTGCAAAGGGTACATGGTGAAAGTTCGCAGACTACGACCTGCTCGCAGATTGGCGGTGTTGGTGCTGCTCCTTGCCCCAGCTACCTTGGTCATTTCGGAGAGCAGGCAGGGAACTGCCGCACCGGCGGCAAGAATCAAGTTCTCGCTGCAAACTCTTCCTTTTCAATTGGAATCCGACGAAACTCCGAACTTCCCGCACGTTCCGGCGACCATGGCCGGCGGCGTCGCCGTCTTTGACTACAACAAGGATGGCCGGCCTGACATTTTCTTCACCAACGGCGCGAACATCGAAACGCTGAAGAAAGATTCGCCAAAATACTCCAACCATCTTTACCGCAATGACGGCAATGGAGTGTTTACGGATGTCACCAAGGAAGCCGGCTTGACCGGCACGGGCTATGACATTTGCGTCGCTGTCGGCGACTACGACAACGATGGATATCCCGACGTGTTCGTCGGAGGCGTTCACGGCAACACGCTGTATCACAACAATGGGGATGGGACTTTCACGGATGTCACCGCCAAAGCCGGCCTAAACCATTCCGTGGATCCGAAGTACGGACCTTTGTGGACTGCTGCCGCTGCGTGGGTGGACGTCAATAACGATGGTCTTCTGGATCTCATCGTCATCAATTACCTACGCTGGGACCTAAAGACGGAAACGTTGTGTCCGTTCGCCGGGACGTTGGATTACTGCAGCCCCGAACGATATCAGGGCCAGCCGAATCAACTGTTCCTGAACCGTGGGGACGGAACCTTTGAAGATGTCTCCGAAAAATGGGGGCTTCGCGCCCATGTTGGCAAGGGCATGGGCGTTGGCATCGCCGACTACGATCTCGACGGTCGCCCAGACGTTTTCGTCACCAACGACACTTCCTATAACTTCTTGTTTCACAACACCGGACAGAAGTTCGAGGAAGTGGCCTTTCAGGAAGGAGTGGCGCTCGTCGAAGATGGCGAGTTCGTCTCGGGGATGGGAGTGGATTTCCGCGATTACAACAATGACGGATATCCGGATATTGTGTTCGTCGCGCTGAACGATCAGACATTTCCGCTATTTATGAACAAAGCGGGAAAGGGCTTTGAAGAAGTCACGCTTGCAACCGGAATGCGCCAATTGTCGCGCTCCATGTCCGGTTACGGACCCGGGTTCTTCGATTTTGACAATGATGGCTGGAAGGACTTATTCGTCTCTCGCGGCCACGTGGAATCCGTCGGCGCGCCCAGTTACGCGATTGAGCAATACAACACCGTTTTCCGGAATCCCGGCGCAACTGGAAAGTGGCAAGCCTTAACCGAGGAAGCGGGCTTTCAGGCATCACCTCCCGCCCGGCATCGTGGCTGTGCCTTTGGGGACTTCGATGGCGACGGGCGAATTGACATTGTCGTTACCGCTTTGGCCGCGAACCCCGAAATTTGGATGAATCGCACGGAAAACTCCGGCCACTGGCTGGATATTGCCCTGGAAGGCACGAAGAGCAATCGCGACGGCATCGGCGCCCGGATTAAAGTCGTGACATCAGCGGGCGCGCAATACAATCACATGACTTCCAGCGTCGGCTACGCTTCCTCCAGTTACGGCCCTGTGCATTTCGGTCTGGGTGCGGATGCCAATGCCAAATTGGTTGAAATCCATTGGCCGTCCGGGATCGTGCAGACGCTTCGGGATGTCGCCGGCGATCGCGTACTGAAAGTCAAAGAATCCGCCACGAAGTGAAACAAGTTTCCGGTAATGGATGTGAGACGAATATATTCGATTCGACGCACGAAACGCTTCGCAGTTGCCGCTGTGATTGTGGCGTGATTCTAGTTTGAGAGCTTGCACCCGCCTGCGTAGGACAGACTCGGAAGATGACCGCTGCCGAATTCAGTTTGTCGGGTTCGTGCCGAGTTTTCTGGAGATGTCGTGGTCCTTTTTCTCTTTGAGCTCTCGTACTTTCGCAAACTCCTTCTCCGCCGCAGCATTGTCTCCCATCAGTTTATACACGTGGCCCAGCCGGAAATGAGCGTCCGACTGTGTCGGATCTAGCTTGACCGCGCGCCGCAGTGCCGACAGAGCTTCCGCATACTGCTTTTGGTCCACAAGAATGCCGGCGATGTCCATATATGCCAAACGGACGTTCTCTTGGAGTTGGGCAGCCTTTCGCAATAATTTCAGGGCCTTTTCGTTGTCGCCCCGCTTCATCGCGATGTCGCCTAGATATGCAATAGCTTTGGCGTTCTCCGGATCGATGCGTAGTTCTGCCTCGAACGCGGCAACTGCTTCGTCGTATTTTTCCTCTTCCCAGTACAAATGCCCCACCACAAAATTCAAGTCTGGCTCTTGCGGAGAAAGTCTTAGGCTCGTCTGAGCCTCCTTGATTGCCTCTTCCGTCTTTCCCTCGCCGTCCAGCGCCTCCGCGGTGAATAAGTGAACGGCAGAGGAATTCGGATCCATCTGTACGAGCTTTCCGAACTCTTCCAGGGCACAGGAATAGTTCTTGGCTGAAAGGCAGCTCTGCGCCAGGGCCTGAAGCAGTTCTTTGTTACTCTGATCAGAGACTATGGCTAGTTGCAGATATTTGACGGCTTGTTCGTAATGCTTTCCGCCGTAATAGCTGAGACCGAGCAGCGTGGTGGCTTGCAGGCTCTGCGGATCAGACGCAAGGGCCGCGTGCAATGGTGGAATGGCCGCTTCGAACTTGCCTTGCTTGAATTCGGCCAGCCCCAGGTTCAATTGAACGCCCGGTAGTTTTGGCGCCAAAGCAATAGCCTTGCGATAAGCCGCAGCCGCATCGGCATATTTCTGTTCCCGGGACAGTACGAAACCAAGGCTTGCGTACGCCTTGGCGTCGTTGGGGTTGCGCTCAAGGATCGCATGCCAGGCCTGCTCGGCTTCGGCGAATTTGCCTTGTTGGGCCAGCGCGGTGGCATCCCCCGGTGACGGAGTCTTCGTTTGGGCATGCAGAAGACAGGAGAGGAGCAAAGAAAGGAACAGCACCTTCATAGTCGGCGCGCGCTTCCAAGAACTCATAGGGACTTTTTAACCTAGTCAAGCGCAGAAACAAAGGCGATTCCCACAGGGTGTGCCGCTTTGCCTAAACAAAGAAGAACATGACGCCGGCTCGAATTCAGCGAACTCCTCCAAGAACATCGACGGTGAGCTGGTCCAGGCGTTCGTACGGAAGGCGCT
>CAYOOS010000003.1:0-37053 GCA_964405585.1 uncultured Acidobacteriaceae bacterium
ACCTCGTCAATGCCATTCAGGAGGTCTACCGCCTGCAGGGTGTCAACATCAACGATAAGCACATCGAGACCATCTCCCGGCAGATGATGCGCTGGGTCAAGGTTGAAGACGTCGGTGACACCACCTTCCTCCTCGAAGAGCAGGTGGACAAGTTCCGCTTCCGCGAAGAGAACGACCGGGTGATCGCCGAGGGTGGACGTCCCGCTACCGGGCGTCCCTTGCTCCTCGGTATCACCAAGGCGTCGCTCTCCACCGATTCCTTCATCTCCGCCGCCAGTTTCCAGGAGACCACCCGCGTCCTTACCGAAGCCGCCGTTGCCGGCAAGGTCGACTATCTCCGCGGCCTCAAGGAAAACGTCATCATGGGCCGGCTCATCCCCGCCGGCACCGGTCTCGAACACTACCGCAGCATTCAGCTGCTTACCGAAATGCCTGCGCCTGCTCCCGTCGAAGAGCTTCCTGAAGCGGCAGAATTCGCCGCTGCGGACGAGGCCGCCGGCCTCGACTTCCTCGGTGGCAGCAAGGAAGCCGATGCTGAAGCCGACGCCGCCACGGAGGGCCAGGACTAACTCGCCCCCGGCGAGCTTTCGCCTCACATTCCTAAATTCAAAAACGGCGCCCCGGTTTTGCCCGAGGCGCCGTTTTCCATTTCTCTCTGCCATCATCGCGGCGCCACCCGTTACCATTTCGCCGCAGCCCGTCGGGGCAGGTGAACATCAGGTACCACTCCCCCCGTATCTCCTTGCTGCCCTTCCACCACCCTTCTTAAGATGGTTCCAGATGATTCACATCGCAAGGCCAGTTCCTTGCGATTCTTAAACATACATGCACGCCCCTCTGACTCCTGGCGACGCGCCGAAGGTCTCTACGGAAAGAGAGCCTCGTAATCCCGCAGGGGCACGTCTGGAATCCTTTGAAAAGCGGCAAACCGAACTCTGGCGTCTCACCTTTTTGCTCCTTCTGATCGTCACCATCGTTTTTGCCTGGTTCGCCTGGGGCACCTTGCGCGCTGAAAAATCTCATCTGGAAGCATTGGGATACACCGTCGGACTGGTCGTGCTGGTTCTGCTATTCGGAATTTACATTTGGAATAAAACGCAGGAAATTGCGGAACTCAAAGGACTTGTCCGCGGCCTCGACCAGAAAGATTCCGTCCTTCCCAGCGATCGCCAGATGGAACAGCTCTTCGCGATGATTTCCAAATCCCAACAGGGATTCCGCGACCTTATCGATTCTTTCGACGATCTCCTTCTCGCTCTCAGCCTCGATGGCGAAATCCGCGCCGTTAATCGCAGCTTCACGGATATCGTCGGCCAGTCCTTCCAGGAAATCATTGGCCGCCGCCTCAGCGACTTCTTTGACGACGTCAACGATACCTCCTCGGATTCCATCGCCAGCGGAATGTCTCGCTTCGTCGAACGGCGCCACTGGACCGGCGTGGTTCAGGTTCGCGTCAAACGCACCAATACCACATACTTCTTCGATTGCGTCGCTCACGCCATGCTCCGCGACGACAAGGTCCACGGCCTCACCATTCTCGCCCGCGATATCACCGCCATTCGCCGCAGCGAAGCTCGCTTCACCGAACTCTTTGAGTCCCTTCAGGAAGGCATCTACATCGTTACTCCCGAGGATCAGATCCTCGAGGTCAATCCCGCTCTGGTCCGCATGTTGGGGTACGACTCCAAGGAAGAACTCCTCGGCAAGCATGTCACCCAGATTTTTGTTGACGATGTGCAGCGCCACAAACTTGCCCACGAAATCCATCGTCAGCCCCACCCCCAGGGCCATGAGATCACTCTGCGCCGCAAGGATGGCCAGCCTCTTTTGTGCCTCAACACCGCCACTGTCGTCCGTGATGCCGCCGGCCGTGTCGTCCGCTATCAAGGGGCCCTCGTTGATATTACCGAACGCCGCGCCATCGAAAAGCGTCTTCACAAAGAGCAGGAATTTGCCCGACGCCTCGTTGACAGCTTCCCCGACCTGATATTCGTCGTGGACGCCAACAAGCGCTACACATTCGCCAGTCCCAGGGTCAAGGAAGTTCTTGGCTATGAAGATACGGAGACCGTTGGCGTCACCTTTGGCGAGCGCACTCACCAGGAAGAGCGCGCTATCCTCATGGCTCTCTATGACGACATGTTCGCCGGTCGCCGCAGCTTTGGCTCCATCGAAGTGCAGGTGCGCCACAAGCAAGGTGCATGGCGCCGCCTTCGTTGCCACTTCAGCCCACTGTTTGACGAAAACGGCAAAATCGAGGGCATTGTCATTTCCGGCCGTGACGTTACCGAGGTCAAGCGCCTCGAAGAGCAGCTCATCCAGGCTGAAAAGCTCGCCGCCATGGGCCAGATGCTTGCCGGCGTCGCCCACGAACTCAACAATCCTCTCACCGCCATTCTCGGCGTCAGCGAATTGCTTCGCGATCGTCAGGGCGTTGACGAAAGCACCAAGCGCCAGCTCGAAATGACTCACCGCCAGGCCCGCCGCGCCGCCCGCATCGTCCAGAACCTTCTCGAATTCTCACGCCCTGCTTCTCCCCAGAAGAGAGTGCTGGACCTCAACAACATTATCGAACGCACCATTCAGCTTCACGAACATTCTCTTCGCCGCAGCAACATCGAGGTGGACTTTCATCCTCTCCATGGTCTTCCACCCATCACCGGCGACGCCAACCAACTCATTCAGGTCTTCCTCAATCTCGTCAGTAATGCGGAACAGGCTATTCGCGAGGTGCGCCAGTCCGGCCGCATCCAGATACGCCTTGGCCAATCCACCAATCGTGTTTTTGCCAGCGTTCAGGATGACGGTATCGGCATCAAGCCGGAAGCCTTGGCCAAGCTTTTCGATCCTTTCTTCACCACTAAGCGTCCAGGTGGTGGCACAGGCTTGGGTCTCAGTATCTGCATGTCGATCGTCCGCGAGCATGGCGGCAACATCGAAGTCGAAAGCCTTCCCGCGGGGGGCGCTGCGTTCACGGTTTCTCTACCACCTTCGCCCCAAGGGCCCACCGCAGTTGCGCCCCACGACCTCGATTCCAATTCCGGCAGCGGCGAAATCAAAATGAAGTCCCTCTCCGTCCTGCGCGGCCGCGCCGTTCTGGTCCTTGACGACGAAGAGAGCATCCGCATGCTCCTCTCCGAAGGACTTGCGGCTCACGGCCTCAAGGTGGACTGCGCCGCCTCTGCCGAGCAGGCTCTTAGCCTTGTTCTTGGCAACAAATACGACGCCATTCTTTGTGATTTGAAGTTGTCGGGATCGGGCCCCAACGCGGACGGCTACGGAGTCGCCCAGCGTCTCCGCGTTGCAGCTGGTTCCAACCGCACAGAAATCATCTTCATGTCCGGTGACGTGATTGGCGAACAGGGCGACCAGGGTGGTGTGCGGAAGGACCGCGCCCTCCAGAAACCCTTCCGTATCTCGGATGTCCTGAGTATTCTGATGGCCGTCGTCTGTCAGTCACCGCCGCCAGGGAAATCCTAAGCCTCCGCTCTCTATTTCTTTGAGTTATCCGCGCTGGCATCCACCCCAAAATCCCAGACAAATAGATTCAGTCCGTCCGGAAGAATCTCCGCCAGCACATATTCGCCCGGCGGCAGAGGCGCGCTCAGCGTGAAACGGTAAACATCCGTCGCTATTTCCCAGCGCTGCACCGCTATCACACTCCGCTGTTCGTCTATCTGCTCTCCAAACAGTGATCGAATCGTCTCCAGTTGCCTCTGATTGTGCGTGACCTTTGCCCGGATCAATTCGACTTCCGGCCCCGATTCTCCCGGCCGGCTGCTCATTTCCACCTTCGAAACTCGGTCCGGGTCCGGCGCTGCCTCGCGCAAATAAAACTCTGGTCGCGTTGTCTTCAATCGCACGGTTGCCCTGGTTCCCGCAATAATCACGTGCGCTTTCCCAGGCACGATGGGAATGGGTGAAAGGATTTGCTTGATCGTCTGTTTCGCGTCCGTCTTCAGCCCTGAACTCACCTGGTCCAGGATCCGCACGGATTTTCCTTCCACCACAAACATTCCTTCCCCCGAAGGTAGAAATGCTCCGTCACCCACCGGGAGGCTTGCATCAATATCCGCCACATTGTCCATGCGCGCGGCCTCATCCTGGCTGTGAACTTTCGCGATCATTGCGGACGACGATTTCTCCTCCTCCGCATCCGCTTTTATCGTTGCCTCCCAATCCACCAGTGACGCCGGCAGCTCTTCCCAGTCTCCCCGCTCCAGGCTGAAGTACCTTACTCGTTCGCCATCTCGTTGGTATTCCCGGATGATCTGGTAAGTGCCATCCTTCAGGATGAGTTTCTTCCCCCGCGGCAAAGTCGCCGCCGAAGGATTGTCTTGCCCTGTTTTTGTTTGCTGGGAATTACCTGCCGGAGAATCGCCCGGAACAGTGGCAACACCAAGCGGTAACACGAGGAAAAGCAGACATAACCCGCAGGCGGATAAGTGTGGACCAGCCATCGGAACACTCCGGTGAGCGCTTGTCCCTACGGAGAGAGGGCCGCGCGCCACCTGAAATTCAGCATAACGCGGCACCCCAACCCCCGCAAGCCGCTCAACTTGTAGCCCCACTTTCTTTCGATGTACCTTTCCCCGGACCCTGTTGCATCCAAAAACTCGGCTTCGTTCCACTTCCCGGAGGCCTCATGTCCATTCGGCCCGTCAAGCGCCTCGTCCGCGCAAAACCCACCATGGAAGGAGCCGGTGTGCACCTCCGGCGTGCTTTTGGCTTTGGCACCACCTCCGATTTTGATCCTTTCCTTCTCCTCGATGATTTCCGCAACGACGTTCCAGAAGACTATCTTGCGGGTTTCCCCTGGCACCCTCATCGCGGCATTGAAACCATCACCTACGTCCTCGCGGGCACCGTCGAACACGGCGACAGCATCGGCAATCGCGGCGCCATCTCCGCGGGAGACGTCCAGTGGATGACCGCGGGCAGTGGCATCATCCATCAGGAAATGCCCAAGGGTGATGAAGCTGGCCGCATGCATGGCTTTCAGCTCTGGGCCAATCTGCCCTCTTCCCTGAAAATGACCCCGCCGCGTTATCAGGAAGTGAAAGCTCCGGACGTTGTTCAGGTCACCGATGACGATGGCACACACGTTCGTGTCATCTGCGGAAAATTCTGGGGCGCCACTGGCCCTGTGGATGGCATCGCTGCCGACCCCATGTACCTCGATATTTCGGTCCCCCCGGGCCGCCGCAAGACGTTTCGGGTTGAAACCACTCGCCATGCCTTCGCTTATGTTTTCGCAGGCTCGGGAAAATTCTGTAACGCTTCCGACCCTCTCGCCGTCCCCACTGAACCTGTTTCTTGGGCGGACACCACCCCTCCCGCCGCGGCCGACAATCGTTCGCTGGTCCTCTTCGATCGCGGCGATGAACTCATAGTCCAGGCCGGCGATGATGGCATCCGCTTCCTGCTCGTTTCCGGTAAGCCTCTCGAAGAACCTGTCGCCTGGTATGGCCCCATCGTCATGAACACTCAGGCCGAACTCCGCCAGGCTTTTCAGGAACTTGACCAGGGCAACTTCCTCAAGCCCCACCCCACAAAATAACCCGGGCCGCTTCTAGGCCACAGGGTTTAGTCTGCGCCAATTGTCGCTAGTCGGAATCGCTTCGTCGCCATCACTCCGATCGCGACAAAAGTAAGCAGCACAAATAGCTGTACCACCAGGAAAGTCGGTTCGGATCCTGTTGGGGCCAACGCTTTCAGCGCCGGCACTTTTTGGAACAGTTGTGCAATCAGCACAAACACATTGAAGTACAGCGCGATTACCGCGCTGATTACGTAGACTCGACGCCACGCGCCCGAGAGCTGCAACCGGTATAGCGCCATCGTCGCCAGCAGCAGCGCCAGTAGCGAAAGAACACCCAGAATGTGCGACGGCAATACCTTATGGAAGGGGAAAAAGAAGCCCGTAACGCTCGTCAGTGTCGTGCTGGCCAGGAACAGGGTAGTCCACCCGTTCAGGCGCTTCCCGCCCAGCAGACCTATAACCACCACCAATCCCGACGCAATCCCAATTAAGCTCAATACAACGTGCACGAAAGTCAGAGTCGTCATCCCCAGAATCATGATCTCCTCCACTCAGCCGCCTCTCATCTCAGACGTCCCGGAGGTCCACGAAGATACACTTGGCCGCACCCCCAGCCAATTCCTTTTTTCCTACTCTCGCTATCAGTTCTTTGGCTTCCCCCGCCCAGTCCAGGCACACTCGTGGCCCCGCTGCTAAGTTGCAACTGTGCCACTTTTCATTTTGTAGGGAAATCTGCTAGGTGCGGTAACGGCGCCGATTTGAAGCGAATCGGGCTTCCTTCGGTCTCAGCCGCGGGCTGGGAATACTCCAGCGGCTGCCTCGATAGGAGCGATTCTCGAATCCATCCCGCTGCCGCTTAGTGCGTGCAGCGCGGGAACAATGTCACTAAAACCATTAAATCCGAAAGCGTAAAAAGCCATTGGTCCGCTTTGGCGCCCGCTGCTTCAGCCGCCCTCGCGATGAATCCCAAGTGCCGGCTACGCGCGAAATTGTGCAGGTGCTCTGCACAAATTCCCGTGAGGCTGGCAACTTCCGCCTCCGTGAAGATTTTCTGACTCGACTTGACCTTTACCACGGCTATCCTCTCGTTTTCTCCGCCAATCTCGTAATCGTTCACCTGGTGAGATGCTTTGCCGAGGTTACGAGATGCTAATTCTTCCTGCAATAGTCGTTCCGTTTTATTATCCCAAAACGAATTCTCTAGTACTTTTCTCCAACTATGTGCAAAACGCTGCCTTTTCCTCGTTTTTCTTCATCCCAAACGACTTAGACGGCCAGCCTGAACCCACTGCCGTCGGTATGCAAAAACGTACTATTTTTGGGTATTCTCTACAGCTTTCGGGAGGTGTGCGGCTAACTCCTTGATTTGTTTGGTGTGCCGCAACTCGTGAGAGGCAATCATTTCAAACCATTCGTATACATTCAGCATCCCCAGAAACGCATGGGCCCACATATAGACGCTCAGGTCCCGCTGTTGTGTCTCTTCCAGAAAAGCCAGTGTGCGCTCGCGCGCGCCTCGCAGTTCCGCCAGCATCTCTTCTTTGTTTCCCAGAAGGCTGTGGTCCAGCGGCATCGGCGACTTCCGCCGCACCAGACGCACCTCCACCAGCCAAAGTGGCAGGTGAAACCGTTTAAGAAAGGGAATCTCCTTCGGAATTTTCTGTGTGATGCGATCCGCGCCGCCCACCACGGCGAGTTCCACCATGATCAGATGGGCCACGATTTGAGCAGCGGACCACTCCGCTGGCCTTGGCTTGCTGTCCCATTTTTCGGGGGGAATCGCGTCGGCAGCGCGAAAGAAAATTGTCTGCGCTCGCGCAAGTTTCTCTACGATAAGTTCAATCGAACGCACGCCCCTACTCTATCAGGAACTCTACAGCGCGGCCCCGCCTGCTCGCTCAAACGCGTGGGCCAGGCGCAGCACCTTTGCCTCACCGAACGCCGGGCCGAACACTTGCAATCCCACGGGTAGCTTGCCGCCGATTCTTCCGCACGGTACACTGATCCCCGGCAGCCCCGCCAGCGACCCTGTAACCGTATATATATCAGCAAGATACATCTGCAGTGGGTCGTTCACGCGCTCCCCCAGCTTAAACGCCGGAACCGGCGAAGTTGGAGTCACAATCGCGTCCACTTTCTGGAATGCCTCGCGGAAATCCTGCGCGATTAGCGCCCGCACTTTCTGCCCTTTCAGGTAATAGGCGTCGTAGTAGCCTGCCGAGAGCACATACGTTCCCAGCACGATCCGGCGTTTCACTTCCGGCCCAAAACCCGCGCCACGCGTCTTCCGGTACATCGCAATCAGCGAATCTCCGTCCACGCGCGGACCGAACCGCACACCGTCATAGCGCGCCAGGTTGGAGCTCGCCTCCGCCGTCGCAATGACGTAGTAGGTCGCAATCGCGTAGTCCGTGTGCGGCAGATGGATATCCATCAACTCGCAGCCCATCTTCCGCAGCAGCGAAATCCCTGCTTCCACTTTTTCCCGAACTCCGGCATCCATACCTGCACCGAAGTACTCTTTTGGGATACCGATTTTCATTCCTTTAACAGGTTTCTCGAGGCCCGCCGCATAATCCTCCACCGGCGCAGTTGTCGAAGTGGAATCGTTGGGGTCGCGCCCCGCAATAATCTGGAGCACCTTCGCTACATCGGCCACGTTGTGCGCGAAGGGTCCAATACGATCCAGCGATGACGCAAACGCGATCAGCCCGTACCGCGATACCCGGCCATAACTGCCCATCATCGCCGGTAATCCGCAGAACGATCCCGGTTGCCGAATCGACCCGCCCGTATCCGTACCCAGCGCCGCCACCGCCAAATCCGCCGCCACCGCCGCCGCCGAGCCGCCGCTGGACCCGCCCGGCACGCGGTCCGGCGCCACGGGGTTCTTTACCGGGCCGTATGAGGAATTCTCTGTCGAGCTGCCCATCGCGAACTCGTCGCAATTCGTCTTACCCAGAATCACCGCGCCTGCCGCTTCCAACCGGACCACAGCCGTCGCGTCATAGGGGGGGATGTAATTGTCCAGGATCTTGGAGCCACAGGTAGTCCGCAGGCCGCGAGTACTGATCGTATCCTTAATAGCAATCGGCACGCCGGCCAGCGGAGGCAGCGGCTTGCCCGCGGCAACCATCGCGTCTACGCGGTCCGCCTGCGCATAAGCTCGGTTCTCACTCAGCGTCAGAAACGCATTGAGTTCAGGGTTGCGCGCCGCAATCCGCTTGTAATACTCAGCGGCAATCTCCCGCGCCGAAGCCTTCTTAGCGCCAATCGCTTCCCGCACCGTCGTAATCGTCCAATTCGTCGTCATGCTTTTATCTCGCCACTCGCCACTCGTCACTCGCCACTATCTTTCAATAACCTTCGGCACCAGAAAATACGGCGGCTCCGCGTCCGGAGCATGCTCCAGCACATCATCGGCAACCGCGGACAGCACCACCAGGTCCTCTCGCAAGGTCGCATCGGCGGTCTGGTCGTCCGCCAACACCTGCGCCATAGGCTCCACCTTAGTAGTGTCCAGCTCGTTCAGCTTCCCGATGTACTCCAGAATTTCGTCGATTTGCGCGCGGTACGTCTCCAATTCCGCCTCACCCAAATCCAGGTAAGCCAAATCCGCCACCCGCAACACATCTTCCCGGCTAATTTTCACGATTTACCCCAGTGGTAGAGCATCATGCAAACACAAATCTTAGCATAGCTGGATGAGGGTTCAGGGGAGTCCGGTTAGTAGCCCACAGAATTCGCCGTCAACGTTGCTCCCCGCAAAATGGTTCGGCAACGATCTGATACTCATCCTCGTACACTATATAACCCACGCGATTTACCTTTAGCATCTGAACAGCCACACCATGGTTTTCAAGAATCGCCACCAACGATCTGACTCTATCGAGATGTTCTTGTGCGCTATCCTTGAACCATGAAATTGCCCTGTTTTTATTGCGGTAGAACGCACCCTTCGACGTCGTAAACCGGGTAGGCTTTTCAAGGTTTTTGTTAAACCATTCGCGGATCAGGTCGTGCTGTTCCTCCTCATACGGAAAAAGCCTTCCCTGTTCTCGCAGGTATCCGATAGCATGGAACACGCCAAGCTCGCGCTGCGAATCCTCATCGATCTCGCCAACGACGAATCTGAGGTACATCATTCAATGCTTTCCGAGCGGAATTACTGGGACAGGGTCTCTGCTGTCTTCCGAGGATATTTCGTGCTCACATAGTTGTCCACGAGCTTTTGAAACGCCACCGCCAGTTCGTCGTACGTACCTTCCAATGTCACGTCCTTCTGCCCATCAATATATACGGGGCAGCGCGGTGCTTCCCCCGTCCCCGGCAGGCTGATGCCGATATTCGCGGCCTTCGATTCGCCAGGGCCGTTCACGATGCAGCCCATCACCGCCAGCGTCATCGTCTCCACGCCTTCATACTGCGTCTTCCATACCGGCATCATGTCGCGGATGTATCCCTGAACGCTTTCCGCCAACTCCTGAAACGTCGTGCTGGTGGTTCGTCCGCAACCCGGGCAAGCCGTCACGCTCGGTGCAAACGACCGCATCCCGAGCGCCTGCAGCAGCTCGCAGCAGGCGTACACTTCCTCGCGGCGATCCCCGCCCGGTCGCGGCGTCAGCGAAATGCGAATCGTATCCCCAATCCCCTCGTACAGCAGCACGCCCAGCGATGCCGCCGACCACACCAGGCCCTTCGTCCCCATGCCCGCTTCGGTCAATCCCAAATGCAGCGGCTGCTGCGTCTTCGCGGAAAGGTCGCGGTACACGGTGATCAGGTCGCGCGGCCGTGAAGTCTTGCACGAAATAATGATCTGGTCGGTCCTCAGACCGCTTTCCAGCGCCAACTCCGTGGACTCTAGCGCCGAGAGCACCATGCAATCGTTGATGATCTCCTCGCTCTCCTTGCCCAAATTCTTATCGGTGTTCTCCTGCATCTTGCGCATCACCAGTTCCTGGTTCAGCGAGCCGCCATTCACGCCAATGCGTACCGGCTTGCCGTGATCCACCGCCACCTTGCAGATCGTGGAAAACTGCTCATCTCGCCGCTGGCCCGCGCCGACGTTGCCCGGATTGATGCGATATTTGTCCAACGCCGCCGCACACTCCGGGTATTTCGTTAGTAGCACGTGGCCGTTGTAATGGAAGTCGCCGATGATGGGTACGTTGCACCCGGCGTCCAGTAGGCGCTTCTTGATCTCCGGCACAGCCGCCGCGGCTTCCGGCACGTTCACCGTCCAGCGGACCAGTTCGCTGCCCGCCTCGGCCAGCTCCAGCGTTTGTTGCAGCGTCGTCTTCACGTCCGCCGTATCCGTGTTCGTCATGGACTGCACCACGATGGGCGCGCCGCCGCCCACCACGATGCGTCCCACCTTCACGCCATAAGTCTTCCGGCGCGGGTGCCGCAGTGCATTCGCATCAAAGCCCGAAATCTGGTTCAACATATCCCTTTATTTTACCAGCCCGCCTGCATTTGTGTCCTGCTTCTCGGTCTTGGGCTGTGTAGCGCAGGGCGAGTCCTCGAGTCCTGCGGTTTTTCTCTAGCCTCAGTAGGGGCGCAGGACCCCTACGCCCCATGTCCGCACGTTCTTCTGATCTTGAGCCCCGCCGCACGGCAAGTAGCACTACTGCGGCGTGATGTGTACTCCTCGCTCGATGAGAAACTGCTTGTAGCAAAGTTGCTGTTCCTCTGTCGGCACGGAAGTGTTCAGCGGCGGGGGGTCCAAGCCCAGTAGTCCAAATTTGTACAAACCGATGTCATGGTAAGGCAAGATCTCCACGCCCCGAAGTCGCCGGTACTTGTGGCTAAGTGCGGCGATGCCGTCCAGATGCTCCTGCGAGTCATTGATCCCCGGCAGAATCGGGCAGCGAAGAATGATCGCGGCGCCCGACCGATAAAGAAATTCCAAATTGCTAAGGATAAGTTCATTCCCCGCGCCAGTCCATCGCAGATGTGATTCCGAGGATGTCAGTTTGTAGTCGTAGAGGACTAAATCCACCAAAGGAAGCAACTCCGCAAAATCCTCCCGTCTGTCGTGGCCGGAAGTATCCAGGCAGGTATGAATGTTGTGCTCCCGAGCTGCCTGCAGCAGTGCTTTGCAAAACGCAAACTGCAGCGTAGGTTCCCCGCCACTCAACGTGATGCCGCCTCCGGAAACCTCGTAATAAACCCGGTCCCGCAACACAACCTGCATCACTTCATCCACCGACATCGTCCGCCCAAACGTGCGATATTGCCCCAAAGCGTCGGGCTGCGCAGCCGTCTGCGGTTCCAGACTCCACGATTCCGGGTTATGACACCACTGACAGCGCAGGTAGCATCCCTTCAGGAAAACGACCGTGCGCACTCCTGGTCCGTCATGCAGGGCGGCGCGTTGGATATCGAAGACAATTCCCTTTGGACTTTCAGGCATAGGATTTGCCGCCACGCTCGCTTTAAACGGAACGATGCTCCTGCTATTCGTAAAGCGTGCGGTGCAACACGTCAAGTTGCGCTTCGGGAGGAAGATCAATAAACCGCGCGCTAAAGCCTCCCACCCGCACCATCAGGTGGCCCCACTTTTCCGGCTCGCGCATTGCGGATTCCAGATCCCCGCGGCTCACAACCGTAACCATCGCCTGCGTGCCGCCTTGGCGAAAATATCCCGCCAGCAAAGCTTCCAGCTTCGCGCGGCTCCGTGTGAACAGCGACTTCGCGAATTTCATGTTCTGGACAGCGCCCGCGTGAATGTTTGGGTCGAGCTTCGCCAGGGAATTCAGGAACGCCGTGATCCCGCTGCGATCCATCCCCGGCGAAGGATTAATGGCATTGGCCAGCGTCTCGCCGGCAAGGCGCCCGTCGGGCGAAGCGGCTGTCGTCTTTCCGAACAGCGCATTCACCCAATTGTTGATGATCACAATCAGGTAAGAATCCAATCCAACTTTGGCGGCTTGCGCCATCGCCACATGGCAAACGTGATTGTGCACCCGCTGCGCCATGCCATCGGCCTCGTCATCATCGTTTCCAAACTTCGGCGCGCGCTGCAAATCCGTGCGAATCGCCTCGTAACCCTGAAAATTCGCATCGCAAGCCGCCACAACTTCCTGAAGCGTGTACCGCCGCTCGTCGTACACACACTTCTTCAGCGCCATCAGGCTGTCGCCAGCATTGATGTTGCCATAAGCTTCCAGCGTGCCTCCCAGGTAGCGCGCTCCTCCCTTAAAGATGGGTCGGCCGCGTTCCAGGCAATCATCGTAAAGCAGGCTCAGCATCAGGAACGGGCTTCCTTCTCCTACCACCTCGTATTCGATCTTTTCCTGCAGTGCCAAAGCAGCCACGTGATATTCCACCTGGCGGCAATACGCGCTCCACAACTCCTCGAACGTTTGGAACGCTTGCACTTCACCCGTGGCGATTCCCAGCGCGCGGCCTGTAACTGGATTCATGCCGTTGTGCAATGTCACTTCCAGGCATTTCATCAAGTTAATCAATCCATTCGGCGTGCCGATGCCGCGATGGTCCAAAACGTATTCGCCGCACCCAAACGGCACATATTGCAGCGCTTCTTCATGACTCACTTGAAACGCCTTGGCCACTGCAGGGACGTTAACGTCGTCGTTATAGAGCAGCGGGAAGGTGCGCCCCTCGCCGAGGCTTGTGATCGCCCGATCCATCAACTCCGGATTTTGTCCCTCGTAGAATCGCAGGGAAAGCTGTGGCTGGTTCAGCGGCAGAATCCGGCTGGCCTCCAGCGCCAGCAGAGCAAACCGGTCAGCCTCGGCAGGGTTATCGCGGCCCATCCCGCCAATGAAAACTCGGTTGTTGTACTGGTTGGAGTAGGCGTTCATCAGTTGCCACAGCGATTGCAACAGCTCTAGCGCTTCATCTTCCCCCAAAATTCCCGCATCCAAATCCCGCGCCAAGAATGGCCCCATGTACACATCCATGCGTCCATAGTTCCAACTGCCCGAAAGCAAGGCGTAGAGCCAGAAAAGTTGCAAAGCCTCCCGGAAAGTTGCGGGCGGATGTAGGGGCAATCCAGCAAGGCACTGCGAGATGTTTTGAAGTTGCTCCTGAGCCGTCGTCTCCGTGACTTGTGTGGCCTGGATTTCCGCCTGGCCGGCATAGTGTCGGCAGACATTCTCCAAAATGTTGACGGTACCTTGCAGATGCTGGAGCAGCCGCAACTCCTCTGTTCCCTTTCGCGAATCACCTATCCTTTGATCCAATTCTCTTCTCAGTCCCGGAATTCCCAAACGAAGCAGCTTGCCGTAATCAGGGACTGTTCCTGCCATTCGATACAGCGGGAAGGCGATTCCACTTTCAACCGTCCAGTTGTCGCTCGGCAGTGCCTTCTGGACCGCAGGTGGATACGCAGCCCGTGTTTTGGCCTGCGTGTTCTCGCCTTTCCAGAACTCCAGCATGTCCTCGACTTCGCGCGCTTGCTCGCCGGACATCGCCGCGAGCCGCTTCACTTCTCGAATTTCGCTTTCCCGGCAGTAATAACCCAACCCCATCGCTTCCGCACTGAATCCCACGAGCGGATAACGAATCCGCCCTGCCAGCAGATCACCCGGCTCCATCGGCAGCAAAATCGCAGGAAACAGCACCGCCAGACACTTCAACTCCCGCACAAACGAGTTCTCTGTCTCGCATGTCCGGTAGGCGCGCGTGAACGCCAACTCCAGTTCCAGCGGGTGCCCACGC
Organism: uncultured Acidobacteriaceae bacterium; assembly: GCA_964405585.1. GTDB lineage: Bacteria > Acidobacteriota > Terriglobia > Acidiferrales > UBA7541 > Acidiferrum. The sequence continues at coordinate 14,231 of CAYOOS010000003.1, forward strand.
TTCTGTCGGGCCGCCTCGTACGCCGCGTCTATCGAAATCTCATTCAGTGTCTGCAAGGGGGGAACCGTTCCTTCAATCGGCCTGGTTCTGCTTCGTCGACTCCCTCCATGTTAGCACTTAGCGAATGGCCGCCCCTCTCCAGTTGCTGGTTTCAGGCCCTCCCGCAAGCGATTTCAGCATTGAGCAAGGCGTCGTTGGGAGTTAGGATTCATCTCATCGGGCTCATCGCGGATTGATGGGAGGAAACGAATATGGCCGTGAAAGTGAAACGCATTTCGCTGTGGCGGAAAGAACTTGAGAATAAGGCCGGTACCTTGGCCGGGACACTGGAACCGCTGGCCAAGGCCGGGGCGGACCTGGAGATTGTCATGGGGTACCGTTATCCGGGGGAAGGCACAAAAGCAGCGGTGGAGCTGTATCCTATCGGAGGCAAGAAAACGACGCAAGCGGCGCAGAGCGCGGGGCTGACAGTTGCAACAATTCCTGCGCTCGTCGTCGCGGGAGATGACCGCCCTGGACTAGGGCATGCTATCGCCCTGGCAATGGCAGAGGCAGGCATCAACCTGGATTTCCTTGTGGCGCAAGTCATCGGCAGAAAGTACTCCGCCGTGATCGGCTTCGAGAACGACGCCGATGCGATCAAAGCCAGCGCGTTGATCAAGAAGGTGGCCGCGAAGAAGAAATGAACGCATACTAACGCAAGGTACTTAACCAGGTCTTTACTATCTGTGTTAGATTGGGCGCATGATGACGAAAAACTCTTTCGCTCGATTGACGCTCTTTTCAGTCCTCCTTCTCGGCGTGCTGACGGCATTTGGAGCCACGAATGGCAAAGAGCCCGCTCCCCGCTTCCACGCCAAAACCATGGACGGGCAGAATTTCACCAATGAATCCACAAAAGGCAAGGTAGTGTTGTTTGAGTTTTGGACCACTTGGTGCCCGTATTGTGTCGGCGAAGCACCGTTCGTGGACCAGGTCTCGCAGGAGTTCAAAGACAAAGGCCTGATCGTCCTGGCGGTAAACGTCGGCGAGTCCAAGAAAACGGTGAAGAAATATCTTGAGGGGCATCCGAGGGATTGCTCGATCGTTTTGATGGAAGACACCAACCTCGCCGCCATGTACGCCGCGACCGTCTACCCGATCTATGTGCTGGTCGATCGCGACGGCAACGTTGTGGGCACGCAACGCGGCGCAGCGGGAGAAAGAGCATTACGCCGATTGCTCACGCGCGCCGGAATTGGCGCCGATTCGGATGAGAGTTCCTCCGCCACTCCGGTTGAACAGGGAGAGATGAGAGAACCTCTTAAGCAGGTGGATGGAAATCTGCGATAAGCCAGGAAATTTCCCCTTGAAAATAAGTTCGTGGCTCAAGCGCCGCCAAAGCCGCAGGCTTTGAGCAGCGAACGGAAACGCGGTTCGTCGCGAAAAGAATCCCATTTGGGGTCGATAGGCAGAAAAGCAAGATGGACATCGCGCACTATCAGTGCTCGCTCCAGCGCATCCAGGGCCTGATAACGTTCGCCAAGTCCGGCATACACGAGGGCTTCGGCATAGAGCGGAACGTAGCGCTCCTTTGCCAGCGTTTCCAACATGGATAACACTTCCCGGGCTTCCGCTGTCCGTCCCAGCCCTGCCAGAATGTAGCCCCGAAGCGAAATAGCCTTGCTGTTCCCGCCAGATAATCGCGCTGCGAGGTTTAGTGCCTTGAGCGCTGACTCGCGTTCCCCCAACCGCTCCAGCGCTTGTCCCAATTGCATGTAGCCAATCCAGAATTCCGGGTCGATGGTGATCGATTGGCGGGCGAACCGCTCGGCGGCGTTATCGTCCCGGCCGGAAAATGCGATCTGGGAAGAGAGGGCATGATGTCCAGCCAGGAGCGGATCGAGCTGGCGGGCCCGGCCTATGGCCTTCAGCGCCTCGCTGGGCCGTTGCAAGTGGGATAGCACAATCCCCAACAAACGGTGCGCCAACGAATAATTGGGATCGAGCAGGTTGGCCTTACGAAATGCCGACTCCGCTGCAAGCCAATCCCAATCCAGCCAGAATTTCACGAAGCCCAGCGAAGTTTGCGTCTCCGCAAGGTTGGCGTCCGCGGCCACGGCGTGCGCTGCCGCATCGCGGGCCAGAGGCCCCACTTCCAAAGGCGACGCGTCCCCATTGATAGGGCTGCCAGTGTAGCCATCCGCCAAACCAGACCACGCGAGGGCATACTGAGGATCAAGTTGTGTAGCCCTCTGGAAAAAAGAACTCGCCCGCTTGGTTGTCGCCGATGAGAGTTGGTTCCAGAAATATCTGCCACGCAAATAGAGGTCATAGGCTTCCGCGTTGCGCGACTGGCGGCGCGCCAGTGCCGTCATGCGTTCCGGAGATAGCCGCAGCCGGATCTGTTCTCCAATGTTGCGGCTCATTTCTTGCTGGAATTCCAGGATGCTACCGGGCTGGCTGTCGTAGGACATGGACCAAAGTTGCGTGTGATCGCGCACACCGATTAGTTTCGAAGTAATGCGCAAGCGCTCACCCTCGGTGCGCATGGAACTTTCAATGATGTAAGTGGCCTTCAGTTCGTCTGCGACCTGCGCGAGCGTCTTCTGGGTGCGCTTGTAGGACATCATCGTCGTGCGGCCTATCACACGAAGATGCTCCGGGTCGATCAGCCCAAGGGCGGTGATGACTTCTTCGGTCAAGCCATCGGCGACGTACTCACGTTCGCCCTGTGCGCTCAGGTTCTCAAACGGCAGAACGGCCAGAGTGACGGGCAGCGACGTTTCCGGCGCGGAATCGGCGATGGCCTCGACCGTGGGAATGAATTGATAGCCCTTCCCTGGGAGGGTCGCGATATAAACGTTGTCCCCGCGTGTCTCTCCCAAAATGCGGCGTAGAGCCGAGATATTCTGGTTCAGATTGTTTTCTTCCACCACCGTATCCGGCCACACTGCTCGCATCAATTCGTTCTTTGCCACCAGCTTCCCTCGGTGGCGCACCAGGTACAGCAGCGTATCGAAGACTTTCGGAGTAAGAGGCACCGGTGCGCCTTTGCGCAGCAGTAGACGCTTTTCCGCCTCCAACCGGAAGTTCCCAAATTCGTAGATGGATGGCTCTTCAGCGCTCATGGCACCCGTTACTTCAGATATTTTCAGAAGTTTTCAGGCCGATTCTAAAGACTTTCCCTGGCCTTGGGAAGAGTATTGCCCAGCCGCGCCCGATGGGCCGGAGCACGCACGATATTCCGATAAGGAGACATGTTTATGAGACACGGGAATTGGAAAGTCACTCTTGGATTGGCGTTGGTAGCGTTGTTGGTACTCTCTGCAGGCTGGAGCGTCCCCGCGTGGTCCCGGCCGGACGACTATGAGCTGATCGGAACTTGGCGTGTCACCGTCACTCAAGCGAACTGCAGCACCGGAGCCATCATGGGAAAGTTTCAATCGATTTTGACTTTTGCTGATGGCGGAACGATGGCGGAAGACACCACCAACCCCGCGTTCGCGCCAGGGCAGCGTGGAGCTGGGCAAGGAGTTTGGCAGTACTCGGGCCACCGCACATATACAGCAAGGAGCATTGCGTTTATCAACTTTGACACCCCCACCCCCCCTTCCGGGCCAACCCCAATCCCTTTTTTCAAGAGGGGCACGCAAACCATCGCACAGACTATCGTATTTAACGGTAGTCCTAATGAATGGACCAGCAACGCCACAGTGCAATTTGACGATTCCACCGGAACACCCTACTCGCCAAGCCCAGCACCAGCGTGTGTCACTGCGGTGGGTGAACGCTTTTAATTCGAGGGCTGAACACGAACCAGATTGGGTTTAGCACGATCTGGAGATGCCCTCGGCCAAAGAAATGGCGGAACGCTACAGCGAACCGCGCAAGCCGAGGGCGTCCGCGTGTTCCCTCAGTGCCTCTATGCAGAAGCCGATATGTTCCTCCAGGGGAACGTCGAGTTCGGCCGCGCCCTTGATGACGTCTTCGCGGCTCACCCCACGTGCGAACGCCTTGTCCTTCATGCGTTTTTTCACCGAATTCACTTCCAGATCAAGGATGCTCTTCGACGGTCGAACATAGGCGCAGGCAGTCAGGAAGCCCGCCAGTTCATCACAAGCGAATAGTGTATGTTCAAGCAGCGACTCGCGGGTCACGCCGGTATAATCCGCGTGCGAAAGTATCGCGCGAATCATCTCTTCCGGATAATGATGCGCGCGGAGGATTTTGGCGCCCTCGGAAGGATGTTCGCGATCCGCCGAATGTTCGCTGTTGGGCCAACGCTCGTAATCAAAATCGTGCAACAACGCCGCGATGCTCCACAGCTCCTGGTCGGCATTGTACTTCTTGGCGTAAGCGTGCACGCAAGCTTCGACCGCCAGCATATGCTTACGCAGACTTTCCGATTGCGTGTACTCGCACAGGAGATTCCAGGCGTCTTCTCGAGTCGGCATCAGGGGGCTACCTCCGAAAGAAGGGATAGCATACCCAAAATGGGACCGGAATGTGACGAATTGAAAAGCAGATGTGGAAGACAGGCAAAGCACTACATATAGTTGTATCACGCTGTCACGAACCCAAGGGGCTGAGGATTCCCCCGCGACCCGTACGGCCGTACAGGCGAAAACATGGCGTAAACACCGGCGATTTCGGCTGTTCCCCGTATAATTTTTTAAAAATACTCTTGACACCGAATATCAATCCGAGCCACACTCCCATCGCGCCAGTAACTGCCTTCCCCCCCAAGAACGTTCCGACGTTCCCTACCTATCCGCACGCCGGAAGCAAACAAGTCAAACGAGGAGTTCCGGTGTCGGCACATATGGAAAAAGAAGCGACGTTGAATTCATTGGAAATGGATCGCGAAGTCATACGCTGCAAGACGTGTGGACTGGTCCAATACCGGACGCGCACCGGCAATTGCCGTCGCTGTGTGCGCGCGCTGCCTCAGCGGATGGAATATCTCATCCCGCAAGAGGCTCCGCAGGAGCTGGAAGCTGCGGAGGTGCTCACGCCGAAGTTCCCGAATCAAGAGACGGTCGAGAATATCGGCCAACGGATTCGGCAACTCCGGGAATCTCGAGCTATGACGCAGAGCCAGCTTCAGGCGCGCTCCAAGGTCAGCCGCTCATACCTTTCCCGTATTGAGAGCGGTCAGATGACCCCCAGCCTCGGCACACTCGAGAAAATCTCGGAAGCGCTGAATGTGGGCCTGAACCGGTTCTTCATACCGGAGTCCGACGGCGAGGCGCTACTCGAAGATCCTTTCATCCAGGGACTGCGGCCGTTCTTGCGCCAATTGGATTGGGAACAATGGCAGTCCATTCTCAAGAGGTTGCAGGCCATCAGCGACCACGTGAATGCCGCTCCGATCACTCTCCGCCCTATCGGTAACCCGGCACGGCTACCGCAGCCCGCGCCGGCGAATGGCAACGGGCAGCTCGGGCACATTGGACACGCCAGCCATTCGAATGGGCTCGTTCCCGCGCAAGCCCATGGTCAGCCGCAGGGCTATCCGCTGCGGCGTCCGGGAATGCCGGTTTTTCAACGCCCCTTGGCGCGTTAGGAAAAATCCTGTAATTGGTTTCTTACATTGACGGCGCTCCGCACGAGCCGGGGCGCCGTCTTTGTGTTTTGCGGGCCGAACGGCTGCGAATTACTCGCGCACCACAACGACCTTCGCGGAAGGCACTTCCAGGCGCATCAGCCGGTGGTTCGTGTCGAGGTACAGCATAATCTCCAGGTCTGACGTATTCACCTTGAGCCCCTCGTAGGTCTTCCCATCGGCGTTCACGGCCCCGGCCCAATCCACGGTGATCGTCCCGGGCGTGAGTTCCTGGGGAATGAGCACCGAAAACGTCTGCGAGCCACGACGGGACCAATCGTAAAGCCGCGCGAGCACGGCATATTGATAGTAAAGATTGTTGTCCAGAACCGCGATGAGCGGAGAAGCGAAGGAGATGTCCTGTTCAAAAGGGCGCGCGCCCTGCATCTGCAGAGTGATCTTGGCAACTCCGTTCGCGAAAAGGATGTGCGCGGCATTATTTTTTTCGGCTTGTGAAGACCAGTCATAACTAATCGGAGCCCCGCTGGGCTGCAGCATGAGCGTCCCTGTCACCGTGGACGAAGCGCCCTGGGGTGGATTGAATTTTGTGGAGCCCTTGGCTGTCCAACCTCCTCCAGACGATACGATTTCAAAATCCTCGCGCCCCACAGACTTGCCATCAAGCAAAATGTTGAGTTTTCCTTTGTCCGGCGCCAAGATGCTGCCAGCGGCCCCCTTTTTCTGCGCGCCATGCGTCGCCACGCCAAACGCAAAAAACAAGAGAAGAAGTGCACTGGAGATGGCCGGCGATTTCCGCCTCGTTGAATCTCTCTGCATAGTGTCCCCCTCAGGACTCCCCCGGGCCTTCTACGGCTAGGTGCTCATCCGGAAGCTGCTCGGTGACCCAGGCTATGCCGCGGCGCAAAATTTCGCCGACCACGGTGGCGGGATCGCCGGAACTTTCAACCCTGAAATCTGCAAGCTGATAGGAAGGAAGGCGCTGGGCGTAAAGCGCGCGAAAACTGGTTTCGTCGCGAAACAGCGGCCTCCCCGTCATCGTCGTGCAACGCGACAGCAAAACTTCGATGGGGGTATCTAACCAAATGACCGGTATGCCGGCGTTGCGCAAAAATTCTGGCGCTCCGGCTTGCGCGTACGTACCCCCTCCGAGCGCCACAATCGTGGGTTCTTGACGCTCCACGGCCCGGCCCAGCGCGCCGCGCAGTTGATCCGCTTCCAATTGACGGAACGCGGGCTCCCCATGGCGTTCAAAAAACTCCGGTATTGTAATCCCCGCCATTTCTTCGATCTTTTCATCAAGGTCCACGAACCGCCAGCCAAGTTGTTTTGCGAGGCGCGCTCCTACCGTACTTTTGCCGGAACCCATGAACCCGGCGAGGCAAAGAATTGGTGTGCGTGGTGGCGCACTGCGAGCGATTGGAGGTGAATTCACAATTCCGGAAAGCGCCAACTAATCGCGCTTCAGAATTCGAATTGTACCACTGTAGGAAGAGAGTTCGACCTTGGCCAGCCCTTGACCCACCGTACCAAACAACGCATGGCTGAACCTCCCGCCGGAGTGGTGCGAGCCGTGCGTGTCCGGTTTCAGGAATGCAGCGGCCTGGTTGTCCACGTGGCCCAGAAGCGTCTGCGCTTTCAGATCGAACGAATCATTGCCAGAGAAGCGAACTTCCACCAGCCCTCTGCCGCTGTTCATGCTGTACATCCCCGTGTGCATAAAATCCCCGTCGTACAGGATGTTGCCGGTCGTGGTCATCGCATTGAGGCTGGTGAGAGACGGCTGGAGGATTTGCGCGTTGCCGCTGATGGAGGTGAACTCCAGCTTTCCGGCGCATTGCGTGCAGACCAGCGTGCCCCCTGTCGTCTTCACGATGATGTAGCCGGAGACTTCCTTAAGATGTACGTCGCCCGCGACGCTCTGCAGCTTCATGTCGCCGCTGACCTGCTCGACGTAGATGAGCCCGGTCTGCGTGCGCAACTGCAATTCGGTTTTCTCTGGAACCGTCAACTGGAAATCGGCTTCGGCTTCGTTGGGATCGGAGCTGGGCTCCAGGGAATTGGCGTTGATTTCGATGCGATCGCCCACTTGCTCGATGTCGATGCCCACTTTTCCGGGCGCCGAGGTGCTGCTCACCACAACCTCGGAATTCTTCCAGGACTTCACCTCGATGCGCCCGTTCACGATGTTCTGCAGCACCACAAAGGGGTGGTCCTTCACCGTGAAATGACGTTCCTGGTGCTCGGGACTCGCGCCCCAAATAGGCGCGGCTGCACAAACCAGCAGGCCCACACCCAACGCTGAAAACGCAATCTGTCGAATTCCCCGTGACTGCATATTAGTGCTCGCTCCCTCCGCTATCCATCATAGCGGCCAACAATTCTGCTTTTTGCTGATAAGCGCTTTCCAGATATTCACGGGCCAAGTCGTCCTCGGGATGTTGCTTTAAATGCTGCTGGCATTCAGCAATAAATTCGTTCACGGTGCGGAGGTTGTCCCGCAGCGATGCATCCACCGTGGAATTTCCGGCAAGCTGCATATTTGGGACTGCAAGTTCTGCCTGATTCAAGACCAATCCGCCGTTCGCCATGGCCTCCTCGGTTGGCGAAGGACGCGGCGTCACCGCGGAGTTATGTGTACCCACGATCGCAGGAGGAACCACGGAAGGGACAACTGGCGATACTGTGCTTGAATTGGAAATCACCAAGGGAGTTTGGCTCACGGGCTTCTGTGACAAAAAAACAGCAGTGACAAGCAGGACGATACCCGCCGCCGCAGTCGCCAATGTCCGCAGCCTGAACCACGCTCCAATGCTCTGCCACCACTCCGTAGCCGGTGCCAGTCTTGCTTCCTCTTTGATTACGCCTTCGGCGGTCAATTGCGCCCGCAAAGAAACCCACAAACGCTCCGGAGGATTCGCTTCCGCGGGTAGTTCCTGGGCCAGCGAGTGAATCGCGGTGAAATCCGCAATCAACCCTTGGCAAGCCATACACTCCGCCAGGTGCGCTCGCGCCGCCGGCGGCAACGGTGTCAGTCCTTCTTGTTCCAGAACCGCTTCTAATTCTCTACACTGCATACTTCCAACCCCACTGGGAAAGGCATCGGTCGCCCCTCCCTGAAAAACCCTTGTACGAATTCTCTGCGCCCCGGGACTTCCTGAGAATCTTCATGTTAGCTCAACCCTCAGAGCCCGTATGGGATTTTGCCGCCTGCCGTTCCTGTCGCGCCTGGGCCCGGACCTCTTCCTGGAGTAACTCGCGAAGTCGCGTTCGTGCTTTGTGCAACTGCGACTTTGAATTCCCCACGGAGCAACCCATGATGCCCGCGATCTCATTGTGTTCGAAGCCCTGGACATCGTGAAGAACGAACACCGTCTTGTACCCTGGAGGCAACTTCTCAACCGATCGTTCGAGGTTCACCCTGTCCACTGCGCCGGACAATCGCAAATCGGCCGCTCCGACATCCCGCTTCGGCCCGCTGTTTTCGGCGTCCGGATCCACCGTCTCTTCCAGCGAATCGGTCGGCAGCGTCTTTTTCCGCAGCCGCATCAGCACCACGTTTACCGTCATGCGATGCAACCACGTCGAAAAGGCCGATTCACCTCGAAACGTGCTGATCTTCCGAAAGAGCTGCAGGAATGCCTCTTGCGCAAGATCTTCCGCATCCGCCGGGTTACTGACCATCCGCAAGCACAAGGCATACACCCTGCGGCTGTGCATTTGGTACAGAAACTCAAAAGCAGCTGCATCTCCGGATTGCGCGCGGCGGATGGCCTCCGCCTCGGTCCACGCTACCGGCTCGGTTGGTCGTTGTCGGGCCAACTGTGCAATAGCGGCGCTTCTACCCCTTCGGATGCGCCGAATCCCTCCAAGAGTTGTACCCGGGATGATGGTGGTTGCGCACATATGCACGAGTAGGAGGCCGAAAGCCCTCCGCGGGTTGCATGAGGCGCGGCCACATCCGCAGGTCGTGCCTATTGTCCCTTGATCGTGGCCATCCGTCTATGGACAAGATAGCGCGCCTTGGCAGGAACATATCCCTCCGCGGCCGCGATTTGCTCCTGCACCGTGGACAGGAACTCCTGGAGTTGGTTTTCCGGCAGGGCATGGAGGAAAGACTTGAACAGGACAACCGTCTCCCGCAGACATGTATTCAGATCGTAATGAGAGGCATCGAGTATCTCCCATTCGCCATCCGGGTGCACGGGGTCACCCCCGAAAATCTCCTCCGAAGAAGCCTGGAATTTACTCGTCAGTTCCTCGACCAGCTCGGTCAGCGTGGAGATCTTATGCAGAAACTGCGATCGCCGGGTCAACAGCACCTTGCTGAACACATTGTTGAACCGCGCGACTCGCTGGCTGCGCGCGCTCTGAAAATTCTGCGGATCCAGGGAAGCCAGATTGGGCGCGGTGTTGGAATGCCGCGCATGTACTAGCATCGCGCGAAGAAGGCTGATCAAAGGCGCGCTCAATCTCTGGCATAGCGCCGATGACACGCTCAATACTTGCTGTGCCTTGGCGATACGGCCATAGCTTCGCAGGCCCAGCGCTTCATCCAAATTGACACTTAATATGGCGTACGAAGTTTCAAGCCGGTGAAGAATGTGCATATAGACATGCGACTTGTCTTTGGAGAGAGGGGTTCTCCAATCTTGAGACACTGAGCCCTTGCGCACAGTAGGAATGTGGGGCGGCACAGGAAACCTCCGAGGAGCGATTATGAGGAGTGTACCAAATAGATTAGAAAATAGTAACAATTCTTACTTATTCGATTTTGTGCACTTCCCCCCGCAGCCCCCGACCTCTGGTAAGTTCTGCCAGCCAAGAAGCAGTGAGGATTCCTTGCCCTCCTCAGGCACCGCCTTTATACTCCCAATACTACCGTTTGGAAAGGAAAGCCGCACCATTGGAATTCGAGCCGCGGGATCAATTCGAGCAACGCCTGAAGAAGTTAGAACAGATACAAGCCCTTGGCCATGAAGCATTTCCAAGGGAATTCCGCTGGACGGACAGTCCCGTGGATCTGGTCAAGGCCTATGCGGATGTGCAAGGGCCCGAGCTGGAGGCAAACCGCAAGGATGTACGCGTTGCCGGGAGAATCGTCTCCTACCGCCTGATGGGGAAGGCCGGCTTTGCCCACCTGCAGGGCGGCGGCAAGCGCATTCAGATCTATGTCAGGAAAGACGTGCTGGGGGATCAGGGCTTCCAGTTATTTCACCTGCTGGACCTCGGGGACCACATCGGTGTTCGTGGTCATTTGTTCCGTACAAAAACCGGTGAATTGTCCATCTGGGTTGATGAGTTGTTCTTTCTCTCTAAGGCACTGCTGCCCTTGCCGGAAAAATGGCACGGCCTTTCAGACATCGAGTTGCGCTACCGCCAGCGTTATCTGGACCTCATCGTAAGCGAGAAGTCGCGCGAAGTGTACCAGACTCGCGCCCGTATCATCCGGGAACTCCGGCAGTTCTTCGATGGCCGCGGCTACATCGAAGTGGAAACGCCCATGATGCACCCAATCGCGGGCGGAGCGACGGCTCGGCCGTTCATCACCCATCACAACACCCTGGACATTGATCTGTATCTGCGCATTGCTCCGGAGCTCTATTTGAAACGATTGACCGTCGGCGGCTTCGACCGCGTCTACGAAATCAATCGCAACTTCCGCAACGAGGGCATCTCCACCCAACATAATCCCGAATTCACTATGCTTGAGTTTTATCAGGCCTACAGCAACTACCAGGACTTGATGGAACTCAACGAACAATTGTTCCCACAGATTGCCAGGAACATAACTGGTTCGCCGGTAGTGCGCTTCGGCGAGCACGACTTGGACTTCGGGAAATTCACGCGGCTTACCATGCGCGAAGCCATCGTCAAGTACTGGCCATCCGGAGCCGGAGCGCCACCCACAAGCGAAGAACTGGCCGCACCAGGCGGGGCGCCCAAGGCAGCGGAAAGGTACAATGTCTGGGCCAAGGCCAACCACGCGGAATATGCGGCGACGAAGGGACATCTGTCGGATGGCCAGTGGACAGGTCTGCTGTTTGAGACCATTGCTGAAGACAAGCTGATTCAGCCAACGATTTTGTACGACTACCCCACGGATATTTCTCCTTTGTCGAAACAAAAGAAGGACGACCCTTCTCTGACCGAGCGATTTGAAATTTACGCCGCAGGCATGGAAATCGGCAACGGCTTCTCCGAACTCAATGATCCCGCGGAGCAGGAGCGCAGGTTTCTCGCGCAGATTGCTCATGGCGGAGACGAAGTTCCAAAGCAGCTCGATCTGGACTACATCCGTGCCCTCTGCCACGGCATGCCCCCAACCGCCGGGGAAGGCATCGGCATTGACCGCTTGACCATGCTCCTCACCGATTCCCACTCCGTTCGTGACGTTATCCTCTTCCCACTGCTCCGCCCCGAAGCGCATCCTGACCACCAGGCCGCTCCGCAAGGCCCTAAGGCGTAGGGGGCTGGCCGCGCCATGCGATTCGAATGGATGGTGGCGCGCCGCTACCTCAGATCTCCCAATCGACCCACCGTTCTGCGCTTGATCACCTTGTTTTCCGTGCTTGGCGTGGCTGCGGGCGTGGCCACTCTAGTCATCGCGCTGGCCATGAACACGGGCTTCCGCGAAACGCTTCAGGATCGTCTGCTCGGCGTGACCGCGCACATTTCTCTCACCCGGCCGGGTTCCGGCGGCATTCCCAATTACCAGGCGCTAGCCCAACAACTCGCTGAAATTCATGGAGTGCGCTCTGTCACCCCGGCCATCTACCAGACCGTACTGCTGTCCTTTGGCGGCGAAGCTCGCGGCATGGTGACAAAGGGCATTGATGTCGCGCTCGAGGAAAAGTCCGATGAAGCCCTGCAGAAGCTGTCAGCGGGTCGTCTGGATTTCTCGCCGGACGCCGAAGGCATCGACGGGATGCTCATTGGTAAGCAACTCGCCGACGAATGGAAGATGCAGCCGGGCGACTACGTCACGCTGACGAGCCCGCAGGGCAGATTGACGCCATTCGGCTTGATGCCGCGAACGCGGAGATTCCGCATAACTGGTGTCTTCGATTCGGGATTCTACGATTACGACGAGAACTGGTGCTTCGTGACTCTGCCTGCGGCGCAATCGCTCGCCGGAGCCGGAGACATTGTCAACGTCCTGGAATTTCGCCTGACGAACCCGGAAAAAGCCGGCGAGATTGCCCAGACGGCGGAGCACGCAGCCGGGCAGGGGTTCTCGGCGACTACTTGGATGGACGAAAACCGCGCCCTGTTCCGTGCACTGCGCCTGGAAAAACTGGTCACCGCGATTTTCATGGGTTTGATTACGTTTGTGGCGGGTCTGAACATTCTCGTCGTGCTTTCCATGACCGTGACGGATCGCGCGAAAGATATTGCCGTGCTGCTTTCAATGGGAGCGCGCCGCGAACAGATCCGCCGGATTTTCCTTTACCAGGGAATCGCCATTGGTGCCACGGGAGTTTTTCTCGGACTTCTCATCGGTTACGGCTTCAGTTGGATTGCCGGGAGTTTTCACCTGATTCCCCTCGATCCCCAGGTCTATGCCGTGCCGTTCGTACCCTTTCGCGCTAGTTTTCTCGACGGACTGTGGATCGCCATCGCTGCCATGGGCATTGCCATTGTGGCCACATTGCTCCCCGCGAAAGAGGCATCCCGGCTCCTGCCAGTGGAGATTCTTAGGTTTGAATAAGGTTCAACGCCATGGCTGTGGGCAGATCCCAGGGGGCGGTATTTGGTGCCTGATTTGCTCCTAGAAGACCCAAAGTTCGATGGATATGGGATACGAAATTGGAGAGTCGTACGCTGGCTCTCACGACTACCGCTAAAGGATTGACATTCAATCGTTTAGCGGCGCACCAAAATAGGAGAATGAACCTCCCAAAAAGTTTGGGTAAGGGAGGGAAGAAAATGGGAAATGCAGTGGGTTTGCCAACCCCGCAAAGTGCCTTTTGCCCCAGGCGCTTCGCCTTGCTTCTCGGTGCGGCATCCAATTAGTAGAGTAACTAATATGTTGGGCGAACACGACTAGATGCACGGGTAACGCGGCTCCGAGGAGACGGAAAACGACAGGGATGGATTCCGAACACATCACCGATAGGATGGCAATCGCGCCTTGCGTGCTGGAAGCGCGCGGTCTGCGGAAAACCTACGGCACGCGTGCAAAAAATCTCGAGGTTTTGGTGGACGCCAGCCTGGAGTTGCATGAAGGGGAGATGGTGGCCGTGGTTGCGCCATCCGGCGCCGGCAAAAGCACTCTCTTGCACTTGCTGGCCGCGCTAGACACTCCAACAAGCGGTACAGTATACTTTGAAAATAAAGCGATTGAAACACAGGAAGACGCGGCGCTTGCGCTTTACCGCAATCGCGCCGTGGGGTTTCTCTGGCAGAGGCATCAATTGTTGCCTGATTTTTCGGCAACCGAGAATGTCGCGATGCCGCTGCTGGTGCGAGGAGAGCCACAGGAATTCGCGCTGACGGAAGCGCGCAAGTGGCTGGCGGAAGTCGGTCTGCAGGAGCGGGCCGCGCACCTCGCGGGAGAACTTTCGGGCGGGGAACAGCAGCGTGTTGCGATTGCCCGGGCGCTCGTCACCGGGCCCAAAGTGCTGCTGGCGGATGAACCGACCGGAGATCTGGACGAGCAGAATGCTTGGGCCGTGTTTGGGCTGTTGGAGCGGCTGCATCGTACGCATCGCCTGACGTCGCTGATTGCGACGCACAACCTGGCGCTTGCGGCGCGCTGCGACCGCATCGTGGGGCTGGAACACGGCATTCTGCGGACTCGCTCGGTGAAAACCGCGGCGAGAGAAACCCCCGGGGGAGAAGCGAGCTAATCGTGTTCGAACGATACACAGAGAAAGCGCGGCGCGTCATATTTTTCGCCAGGTATGAGGCCAGCCAGTACGGTAGCCCCTACATCGAGACCGAGCACCTCTTGCTGGGTCTCATGCGCGAAGACAAGGCGCTCGCCAACCGGTTTTTGCGCCAGCAGGGCTCCATCGAATCCATTCGCAAAGAGATCGAAGCGCGCATCACCATTCGCGAGCGCATTTCCACATCGGTGGAAGTCCCGCTCAGCGCGGAATGCAAGCGCATCTTGAACATGGCTGCGGAAGAAGCGGAGCGCCTGGGCCACAAGCATGTCGGCACAGAGCATCTGCTGCTGGGTATCCTGCGCGAAGAAAAGTGTTTTGGCGCGGAAATTCTGATGGAACGCGGCTTGCGCCTTTCCGCATTGCGCGAGGAACTTGCGCGCACAACGGGAGAGAAAACAGCGGCGGCTCGGCCAAAAGAGACTTCGCTGCTGGCAGAATTCAGCCGCGACCTGACGCAATCGGCCTCCGAAGGCGCACTCGATCCACTCGTCGGCCGCGAAAACGAAGTCGAGCGCGTCATCCAGATTCTTTGCCGCCGTACAAAGAATAATCCCGTATTGATCGGCGAACCCGGCGTTGGCAAAACGGCCATCGTGGAAGGACTCGCACAACGGATCTCCGATGGTGATGTGCCGCCATTCCTCTCGGACAAGCGCATCCTTTCCCTAGATCTCTCCCTGATCGTCGCCGGCACCAAATATCGCGGGCAATTTGAAGAACGCCTGAAGACCATCATGAAAGAACTGATGGAGAGCCAGAACGCCATCGTCTTCATTGATGAACTGCACACCCTCGTGGGAGCGGGTTCCGCCGAAGGCTCACTGGACGCCGCCAATATTCTGAAGCCCGCGCTCTCTCGCGGAGAGATTCAGTGCATCGGCGCCACCACCCCCGGCGAATACCGCAAGTCCGTTGAAAAAGACCGTTCTCTCGAACGCCGTTTCCAGGCCGTCAAAGTCCCGGCGCCCAGCGAGGATGAGGCTATCCAGGTCATCAGCGGCGTTCGTGAGCGCTACGAAAAATTCCATGCTGTCAGTTATACTGATGAAGCGCTGCGCTACGCCGTGTACCTTTCCAACCGCTATATCCCCGACCGCTTTCTTCCGGACAAGGCCATCGACCTGATCGACGAAGCGGGCGCCCGCGTGAAACTCCGCCAGGCCTCCGTTCCCGACGAAGTCGGTGAAGTCCAGAAGCGCGTCAAATTCATTACCCACCGCATGGAATCGGCGATTGCCGCTCATGAATTTGAAAAGGCGCGTTTCTATTCCGAGGAAGAGCGCAAGGAGAAGGAAAACCTGCGCGGCTTGCGAGAGCGTTACAAGCTCGATGACGCGTCCACGGGGATCGTCACCCGCGAAGATATCGAAGAGGTCGTCTCGCGCTGGACCGGCGTGGCGGTTACCTCCATCAAGGAAGACGAACAACAAAAGCTCTTGCGCATCGAACCCGAACTCCACAAACGCGTAATCAGCCAGGACAAGGCCATCACCGCCCTCGCGCGTGCCATCCGCCGCAGCCGCGCTGGCTTGAAGTCCCCATCACGCCCCGTGGGTTGCTTCTTCTTCCTCGGGCCGACCGGCGTTGGAAAGACGGAAGTGGCGCGGCGCTTGGCGGAGTTCCTCTTCGGTTCGGAAAAATCGCTCATTCGCTTTGACATGTCCGAATTCATGGAGAAGCATTCTGTCTCGAAACTCATAGGTGCACCTCCAGGGTACGTGGGCTACGAAGAAGGTGGCCAGATGACGGAACGCGTGCGTCGCACGCCATATTCGGTTATCCTATTGGACGAGATTGAAAAGGCGCATCCCGACCTCTTTAATATCCTGCTGCAGGTGTTTGAAGACGGACAGTTGACGGATGGTCTCGGCAATACGGTAGATTTCCGAAACACCATTATCATCATGACTTCGAATCTGGGCGCGCGGCATTTGCAGAAGCGCACCTCGATCGGTTTTCAGACCGGCATCGATGAAGCCAGTCTGAAGAGCATGGAAGATCTGGTGCTGGGAGAAGTAAAGCGTGCGTTCAACCCGGAGTTCTTGAACCGGCTGGACGAGGTTATCCTTTTCAATCCTCTGGGCGATGAGGACCTGCTCCGGATCATCGATCTACTTGTCGGTCAGCTGAACGATACGCTGATTCACCGCCAGGTGCAGGTTGTCTTGTCCCCGGAAGCACGCCAGTGGATCCTCGAGAAAACGTGTGCGGACCGCAACTATGGTGCGCGGCCGCTGCGGCGGGCTCTCCAGAAATATGTGGAAGATCCGCTCTCCGAGGCGTTGATCCAGGGGGGAATTCAGAGGCCTGCGACGTTGCAGATCTATGTTGCGGGGGAAGGCCTCGCATTCCGGCCTGTTGTCGAGGCAACCCCGGTCGTCCACTAGCGAATCTGACGCAGCAACGTGTGATCACGACCCGGTTTGCCCTTTTGGAAATCGCTACGTGATCCATGTGCGGCCAGCCCATGCCGGGTTTGGCGGGAGAATAACATCTTGGATTTGGGGGCGCGGCCTTGAGCCGATCAATGGCCGCTCGAAGGATAGTCTGTTTTATCTCCGGAATGGACGCCCAGCGTGCATTCCGCCGCCGTGTCGCCGTATTGGCGGCCGCTCTTTTCATACTTGGCGGGTCCGGTTTCTCCGCTTGCCTCACTCTTGCACGCACCTCCGATCTCACTCCCTCCGGCAAAAAGGCCTTTTACCTCCTGCATGCCTCCCTGAACGAAAACACTCTGGAAGAAAAAATCGAAGCCTTCCCTGGCGCCGAGCAGCAAGCGAAGAACGATCAAGGGCAGCCGCAAGAGTTTGTTGAGCGCATCGATTGGGAAGGCAACCGCCGCATTCGCCGCGACACGTTGCAGGCACGCATCTTCACCCGTAAGGATGATCCCTATAACGAAGACACGCTACGCCGCGATTTTCAGGCGCTATGGAATACGCAGTTTTTTGAAGACGTCAAACTCCGCGTGGAGGATTCTCCGGACAAGCCGGGCGGCAAGATCATTACCTTCATCGTCGTCGAGCGGCCCGTCATTCGCCGCATCCGCTATGAAGGCAACAAGTCCGTTTCGGAATCCGACATCCTGGACCGCTTCAAGGACAAAAAAGTCGGCTTGACCGTGGAGAGCCAGTTTGATCCCACGCGCATCAAAAAAGCTGAAGTCGTCCTGAAGGATCTCCTTGCCGAGCACGGCAGGCAGTTTGCCACCGTCACCCCGCAGTACGAACGCATCGCTTCCAGCAACGCCGTCATTCTCGTTTTCAAAATCAATGAGGGGCCGAAGGTCAAAGTCGGCAAGATTCAGTTTACCGGCAATAAAACCTTCAGCCGCAGGAAATTGATCCGGGCGATGCACAACGACCGGCCCTATTCCATTCCTCTCTACATTACCGAAATCAACGTCCTCACCAAGACTTACGACCACGACAAGCTCATTGAGGACATCCAGGTCGGCATCCAGGGTTTGTACCAGGACAACGGCTATTTCAAGGTGCTGGTCAAGGATCCCATCCTCGAAAATGTGGATACCGAAGGCTGGAAACTTGGGATTCCTCTTACGGGCAGGACGCAAGGCAAGGCTGTCAACATCACCATCCCCATCGACGAGGGCGATCGTTATCGCATGGGCACCATCAAAATCGCCAGTTCCGATCCGGACAAAGCCCTTTCCCTCAAGGTCGATGCGCTTAAAAATGCATTCCCTATGAAACCGGGAGACATTTTCTCCGCCGCTAAAGTCCGCAAAGCGCTGAAAGATTACACCTCGATCTATGGAACGTACGGTTTTATCGACTTTGTGCCTCAGCCGGACACCATCATTGACGAAGAAGCCAAACGCATTGACGTCACCATGAAATTCGAGGAAGGCAAGCAGTACTACGTGCGCCGCATTGACTTCACTGGTAACACCACCACCCGCGACAAAGTCATCCGTCGCGAATTGCTCATTGATGAAGGCCAGCTCTTCAACCAGCACGCTTGGGAAATCAGCATTTTGCGCCTCAATCAGCTCAACTACTTCGACAAGCTTGAGGCCGACAAGGCTGCGGAGATCAAACGCAACCAAAAAGACGGCACCGTCGATCTGCTCCTGAAGTTGAGGGAAAAGGGCAAGCAATCGATTGGCTTGAACGGCGGTGTTAGCGGGCTTTCGGGCGGATTCATCGGCCTTACGTATCAGACCAACAACTTCCTCGGCTTGGGCGAAACCCTGACACTCTCCGCTCAGGTCGGCCAATATCAGCGCAACTTGATGTTTGGGTTTTCCGAGCCCTATTTGTTTGACCGCCCCATTGCCAGCGGCTTCACCGTCTTCTCCTCGCTCTACAAATATGACTACGCGCACCAGGTGGCCTTGTTGACCGGAGAAGCCGTCAGCGTCAATCCGCAGTACATTCAAAACTACAACCAGAACAGCACCGGTTTCACCGTCTACGCCAGTTACCCTCTGCGCAAGCACGCGTTTACCCGCGTCGGTTTGACCTACGGCCTCACTCGAACCAACATCACATCTTACAACCAGGCCTCCACGCTCCTCTTTACCCAATTAAAGTATCAAAGCATCTCCGGGCCTAGCGCCTTGGACGGTATTCTCGCAAGTACCATCACAGGAACCATCACCCACAACACCATCAATAACCCCATCAACGCTACCAACGGAAAGAGCTACTTCTATTCCTTCGCTTTCACCGGCGGTCCCCTCGGCGGCAACGTCAACACCATCACGAATACCGGCGAATATAAATATTTCCATCCCATCAACAAGCGCCGCAACGCCATCGGTATCAGGTTCCTTGGTGCCTACACCACTGGATATGCCGGCAAGGAAGTTCCGCCCTACAGCCGCTTCTACATGGGTGGCGAAAACGATATCCGCGGCTTCGATATTCGCGGCATTTCCCCCGTGGCGTATATCCCCAGCGTGGTGAACACCTCCATTACTTTCCCCTATCACGGCGGAACCGGTAGCCTCGTTGTACCACTGGTGGTGAACACCATCACCTTCCCCGGCGGAGATGTGCAAGGCGTCGGAAATCTTGAGTACCGCATCCCGCTTGTCGGGCCGGTGGGTATGACTCTCTTCGTCGATGCCGGCACCACCGGCATTTTGAATAAGGGCGCGCTGAAACTCGACCCCACGGGAATCTCGAACATCAACTCGCAGTTTCCCTTGGCGAACCAGCAGTCGCAATTGCAACTCGCGCCCAACACGAACTTCTTCCCGCGGGTCTCGACGGGCATCGAATTCAACGTCAACATCCCCATTGTGCAAGCGCCATTCCGCATCTATTGGGCCTATAACCCCATGCGCATGCACCAGACCATCGTCGCTCCTTTTGACCTGATCAACATGGACAACCTGTACTTGCAATGCCGTGCGCTCGGCTTGCTGGATCCGCTGCACCCCCATAGTTGCGATCCTATTGTCCTGACCTCGGTTTCGCCGTACATCGTGAATCAGGGACGCTTGAACTACTTTGAAGCCAACAATACTTTCCGATTCACGGTTAGTCGCACGTTCTGACGGGATGCGGGTGAGGGGTGTTGCCGTGGGGTGGACGCAAGTCATCAGGGATTAGGGAACCGGACCGGCAGTGGGCCACTTGGCGCAGAGCCTTCGGAGAAAGTTACGCAGTACGATAGAGACGAAAACACAATGACGAGATTGAGTAATTTATTTTCGGTAACACCGTGCGCGGGGGATTCCCGCGACACCTTTATGGGGGAGAAGTGCGTTATGGAGTGGCGTAAGTTCGGAAATTGCGCAGTGATGATACTGATATTTACGTTGGCCGCCTGGCTGGTCGTCGGCTGCAGCAGCGGTGTCTCGAACGTGATCACGGTAACGGTCAGTCCTTCCTCGGACACCGTGATTGCCGGTCAGGTGGAATCGTTCACGGCTACCGTCTCCGGCAGCACCACCACCACGGTATCCAAATGGCCGTGCACTTATTCCTATACCCCTTTGCCGACGGCCTCTACCCCGAACCCCAAGGCGGTGACGGGTGATTGCTCGAGCGGGCAGAAGTTGAATGGCGGCAGTATTGGTACTTGGGTGATTACCACCACCAATGGATCAAACGTCCTCACCTATACCGCTCCTTCGCTGGCTAACTTCCCCAGTCCTCCACCCACGCTCACCTTTACAGCGGAGGCGGACGCAAACATCAAGAAGACCGCCACCGCTACGGTCGCGCTGGATTCGGGCATTCGCCTTTCGATCACTCCCACTACGGTAACGGTTCCTGTCGGGATTACCCCGGCAGCGGCAGTGGCTTTCCAGCCTGCATCGCAGAATTCAGGACTCGTAAATTTGGTGTGGTTGGTTACCCAACCCAACGCGGGTTCCTCGACCGTTACCAACCAGACGGCCAATCCGGCGGCGGCTACGTGTAGTCCCACGTGCGGTTCAATCGACTCCAATGGCATTTTTACCGCGCCCGCAACACTTCCCACGGCTACCACCCCATCGGGAAGTACCTCCACAAGCCCCACGACCGTCTACGTGGTTGTCTGGTCTGCCTCGGATTCCACGCACGACACGCTAGCCACCATCACCCTCGTCAGCGCAACGAATAATTCCATCAACTTCACTGGGCTTTTCCCTCCCACCGTTGCCGCGGGCAGCGCCTTGGCCAATGTCTACCTGAACGCGGAGAACCTGCTCAACACCACGAACGTCTACTTCATTCCGCCCGGTGCAACCGCCGGCTCCCCAATCGCCCTGGCTAACATCTACACGATTCCCATTTCCGGCGAGTATTGCACCGCCAGCGCCAGCGGCGTGACGCCGGTGGTGACCTGCAATGCCTCCCTCATATCGCGTATTGAGTTGACCCAGGACCAACTGGCGATTGCGGGAACCGCCCACATCGAAATCGATGGACTGCCGGGAAACCAAACCGCCAGCGCGCCGTGCACAAACATCCCTAATTCGGATGGTTCAACAGCAACCAGCAACATCTCCTGCCCGCTGAATATCGCCTACACTAGCCCTGCTGTGGTTACCGCCACGCCTGACAGCTTTCCTCAGGGCTCCAATTCCAGCATTTCCGTGGACGGAGGATATTTCGGGGGCACCAATACCCCCATCGTGAAGTTGCTGGTGGATGGGTCATTAAACACCGTTTCCTCTTCCGGACCACGCCAATTCGTCGGCACGCAGCAGGGAAGCAGTTTGCAGAATCCCGGCTTGTACGAGGTAGCCATCCAAAGCAACGCCCCGCAGGGCTCGCAACCTCTCTTCCCCACGGCGACCACCAATGTGGCCGTGCAACCTGTCTTCGCTAATTTCACCACCGTTCCCTCAGCCATTTCTCTGGGAGCAGGCAATCCCGCACCCAGCAGCTTTGCCTTGGATTCGGCGAACGGTTTCGCGGTCCTGACAGAGCAAGGAACAAACACGTTGCAGGTCATTGACCTGACCGGATCCGTGCCGATCCTGGGCCCAAGCCTCGTCATGATGACTGGTGGTGCACCAACGAGCGTGGCTCTGGATAACCAACTCAGTATTCCCGGTTACAGCGGCCAGGACTTGGGCGTAGTAGTCAGCAGTGCCGACAGCAAGCTCTATCTCTATGCCATCTCCCGCACCTCGATCACCCTGATCGGATCTGTTCCGGTGGACTTGCAATCCCTGATCCTGGCTAGTGGTTCGGGTGTGCCAACGCCTTATGCCGTCGGAGTCGATCCCGAGACGCACTTGGCTGCATTGGCCTATTCGAGCACCAACCAGTATGCCAATGTCGGATTCATTGTGGATGTAAATCCCAATCTGGACGGCAGTGATACCCGCGCCTGTTTTGCCAACTCCACTGCCCAGAAACCTCCCTGTGTGACCGCACTGGTCTCCATGGTTACCGGGGCCACTCCTCAAGTGGTGATGCAACCCGGCGCGCCCTTGGCCTATGTCACGCCCGGCGGCCAGGGGACGACTTCGGTCGTAAACCTGTTGCAGCAAGGCACGTCCTCTCAGATCGCCCCAGCGGGAACCTCGACCACCACCAGCGGGGCATACCGTGTGAACGGCATCGTGACGATCATTACTCAAACGCCCCACGGGATTAATCCCGCTTCCGGCGGTACGGTCATCATCTCTGGCTTACTGCCTGCGGATTTGAATGGAACTTACCAGGTCCTCGCGGGTAGCGTTACAAGCCCATACACTTTCCAATACGCGCAACCAGGAACCCCAACGGGTACCGAATTGGAAACCAACACAGGCGCTTCTGGAAGCGCACTGGGAACAGTTCAGTACGGAACCTCCTACTATTCCTTTAATACCACCAGCACAGCCACTGGCGCGGCCATCAACCCCATCACTCGTATGTTTGCCTTTGCCGATCCCAACGCCAGTGTCGGGCAGATTGGCTTCATCAGCA
>CAYOOS010000004.1:0-32237 GCA_964405585.1 uncultured Acidobacteriaceae bacterium
GGCGTGGTGGTGCTTCTCGAAGGCGTCGTGCACCGCTTCCGCCATTTCCAGTTGTGCGGGGCGGTGTTCGTAGCCGCCGATCATGGATTTTTCCAGGAAGCCACCAGGCCCGAAGATCGCGGCCATCGTGGGCTGTGTGGCGTGTTCATGCCCTTCGGGTAAAGAGGCGGCAGAGGCATGGTCCGCCAGGGAGTGGCTGAACTCACTCGCCTCCGAGGCCACATGGCCCTCGAGGTCGTGTGCACGCGTTTCTTCCTCCAGCGGCACGTACGCGCGTTCGGCAACCGTTTTTTTGCGTTTTTTGACTGCCTGGTCGAGTACCGACTTGGAAGTGCGTTTTGCCAGAAAGCCTACCCAATCCACGTGAATCACAGCCTGAATTCGTAACGATAGCACATCCCGCGCAGCCATTCCCGCGGCGGCGCTAGCTGCTCCCGGAAGAACAAGGGCATGCCTATGGCATAGCCCGCGCTCACCCCTTTAACAGTAGGGCACGAGGAAGGATTCAAGGACGGCTCAAGCGCGTCCAAAAGGCTAGAATTCTGTTGGGGATTTCCCAGCCACATCGCCCGTCCGGCCTGGTGTTGAATTTCGACGTGGGGTGTTTGCATGAACTCAAAGCGTGCCCTCTTGTTTCTGGTGGTTTCGACGGTTTTGTCCTTTTCCTCCTGCAGCGGCCTGAAGGGTGCCTGCACG
This sequence comes from uncultured Acidobacteriaceae bacterium, assembly GCA_964405585.1. Taxonomy (GTDB): domain Bacteria; phylum Acidobacteriota; class Terriglobia; order Acidiferrales; family UBA7541; genus Acidiferrum. The sequence continues at coordinate 697 of CAYOOS010000004.1, forward strand.
GTGAACTGCGGTGGCGGCGGAAACGGTACTGCAACCTTGACGATTACCATGCGGGCGACTCCCCTAACCCCTCCAGCAAGTACAAATCTTCTTGCATTCGTCACCCAGATTACGGGAGTCACCCTTACCCCAAGTTCCGGCAATCCCGTAAATTTCACGAGCACTCCCACCCTAGATTTCATCCACTTGCAAGATAGTTCCCTCTTGTTGGGCACGGTTACCGCTCCCGCAGGCAGCTACACAAGCATCACCATTGCCTTCTCCGCGCCGAAAGTGACCTATTGTACGCAGCTCTCTGGCGTTGCCGGGTGCGCCTTGGGCAGTGTTGCCTATGCCCCCAGCGGTGTGACTCTGCCGGTGATACCCGTGACGCTGAGCCTGTCTGAAAACCAACAAGCGGGCCTGGAAATCGATCTCGATCTGAACAAAGCCCTTACAGTAAACGCCAACACTCAAGTGATCACCGCCGTCAACCTTGGTGACGTTAGCGCTTTCAGCACGAGCGCACTTCCGCCCACTAGCTCTAGCCTGGCAGCCGGCCAGCTCGACTTTTTTGAAAATATTCTCGGGGAAGTCACGGCAGTTTCGGGTCAAGCAGTCACCGTTCAGACCGCCGCGAACGGTTCTTACACCGCGACAGGCTCTGCCTCCACATACTATTCGCCGAATTGTCTCCTGAGTAGCGCTGCTTGCTCGCCGGCAGTAGGCCAATTGGTGAGTATTGATACGGCGGTAAACGACAACGGGACTCTCGCGCTTCTCGTGTACGATCCCCTCAGTTCCGCTGCCATTGGCTGGATTGATGGTGTGGTTACGGCTCCAGCAACTTCTTCGACACAATTCCAAATTATCGCGGGAAAACAAATCACATCCGCGGGCGGAAGCTATAGTCTTCCGGGCGGCAGCCTGGTAAACGTAACCCTCGCTACTCCGTTGGCCTCTACCTTTCTCATCGATGCCAAAGGCCTGACCCTCCCCAATAACAGTTTCACGGGTTCTACAGATGCCTCGGTTCTTGTCCCTGGGATGACTGTCGGCCTGCGCGTGACGCAATTCACCGCCGCTTCCGGCGCTACGCCCGCAGCTATCACCGCGGACATAGTGACGCTGCGATTTTCTTCCGTTTCGGGGACCATCTCCGCTGCGGCTGCTCCAATATCTTTCACGATGCAGTCACTGCCAACCTTCTTTGGCCCGACGACCAGCAGCGTTGTGCAGCTCAATCAGCTAACCCCAACCACCAACTATGATGGCGTCTCCGGCTCATCCGGTCTGACTGTGGGAGATACGGCCGCCATTCGCGCCCTTTATCTCGGTTCCACATCGGCCACAAACACACCGTTTATTGCAGCCAAGGTCCGGCAGTTCTGAAGGATTTCACCCGCCTCCGCAAAAGGCGACGGGCCCCGGAAGTTCCGGGGCCCGTTTTCTTTTCCGAGGCGATGCCCTTGCTAGTGGATTACATCCCACCCACCGTGGTGTTCGGCGGAAGTGGGCTACTCAGTGGCGCTGTTGGCACGGAAGGAATATTGGGAGCGACCATCGGCTGCAGCCGACGATACACCGCCAGCGAAATTGCGCCCATGCCCCATACGACAACGGCAAACTTGGCCAAGAATCCGATGAAAGGAACGTTGGTAACGATACGCACCAGCAGAACACCGAGGGCCATGCGTCCCACCAATGGCCAAAAGTCGGGAGTGCGGCCTAGAATCCACTGGCCAACGATTGTGCCAACCACTATTCCCGTACAGAGGAGCATGAACACGTAGAGGAACAAAGTGGAAATGCCCAGCAACAACCCGACAATCGTAATGCAGGCTAAAACCGCAGCGAACAGTAAACCGGGGGTGACCAGGACTCCCAGCCCCAGCGCGGCTCCGTATTGTTCGCCAGCTTCCACCGTGTCCACGGCAAATCTCGGAAACAATCCAAAAAGAACCAGCCCAAGCAGGACAAATGCCGCCGTCCACACCAATTTCCAGAAATAGAACCAAATGTCACGCTCGCGATTCGGGTGGCGCTCATGCTTTGTAAATTCTATCGGCGAAGCCAGCTTGGACCCATTCTCGACCGTGGCAGGTTTGTCTCCTTCAAAATGAGCTTTTCCGTCGATCTCGGCGGTGGAACTAATGGTTAGCGATTGCCCTCTGGCCTGCAGAGACCCACCGATGACTCCAGAGAGGTTGGCCTGATTGAAGAAACCAACAAAGTCCCTGCCGATCTTGCCGTCAAGTGTCAGAGTCGTGCCGAACACCGTCAAGGTGTGGCCGATCTTTCCATTCGCATCCAGATTCAGCACCTCGTTCATGGACAAAACGTTTCGTCCGACGGTTCCGCTGATCGTGATGTTATTCGTGAAGGCGCGAATGTTTCCATCCACATCGCCGGACACGCGCGTGGCCTGCGCAAAACAAATGACATCACCAGTGACGTGTCCCGTAATGTTCACCTGCTGGCCAAAAGCGAAAACATCGCCATCCACCGTGCCATCCACGCGGATATGGTTGCCGGTCGCGAAGAGGTCGCCCTTGATATTCTCGTCTTTCGCGACCGTGATCGAATCCCCCTTGCGAAATTCGGTGGCAGAGGTGGATGGCGTTATCGCCAGCAGCAGTCCCAAGCTCGCAAATACCATTGCTAATGCGGATCCCCTTCGGATGTATTTGCGGAAGGCAAAGACGGCAGAACATGCCAGTACGGCGAGAGCAAGAACCTCGAACAGCGTGAACATAGATTGCCATCCTTTCCAAAAGGCGCCCTGGAAAACCAATAAACTGAGAAGATTCGTGCTGCCGAAACCAGCTTGTTCCAATTGCTGTTCCCAAGGCTCGATATAACCCGCGTAAAGAGCGTAGACACCGAGTACCGCCAAGCCAAAGACCAGCCCCCAGATCCATTGCATCGAGCGCTTCACCGCTCCCCGAAACTCTGCCAGCCGCGTGGGGAGCGGTTCTTCCTGCTCCAGCATCGCGCGCGTCAGCAGCCGCGATTCGCGGTCCAGCGCGCGGAGGAGCGTCAGGCAGCGCGTGCAGGTCTGCGTATGCAGCGACACTTCCTGCGCGCGGTCCCGGTCCAGTTGCCGTTCGACGTACAGCAGCAACGTTATCTCGTCCAAATGCTTGCTCGGGCTCATTTCCGTTTCGCTCAACGTGATCCTCCCACGGCTACCGCGTTGTTTTCTCCCAACGCCTGCCGGAGTTCGTGTCTGGCGCGCAGCAAGACTACACCAACAAACGCCCGCCGCACGCCCAGGGCGTCTGCAATTTCGTCGTACGACATATCCGAGTAGTAACGCATAACCAGGGCCATCCGCGCGCGCATGCCAAGCTTGCCCAACGCATGGCGCACTTCTTCGTTGCTGCGCTCCTCGATCAAGCGTTCCAGTTGGTTGGGATCGGGATGCTGCAAGGGTACGCTGTCAACATCCTCGGTTTCCTTGTCCTGACGGCCTTTGCGGCGCCGCAACATATCCCAGCAATGGTTCGCAGAAACCTTATAGAGCCAGGCGGTGAACGACCGGTTGGGGTCATATTGTCCAAGTTTTCCGCGCAACTTCATGAAAATCTCCATCGTGGCGTCTTCCGCGTCTTCATGAGTAGGCATCGCCCGCCGGCAGAAACGGAAAATCGCCGGGGCAAATTCCCGGTATAAATCGCCCCAGGCGTCGGCATCTCCGGTGCGAGCCCGAACGATCAAATCCGTGGGTTCCGTTTTTCCCGGCGCGCTCATTCGGCCTGGTCTCAGTGGTTCCATAACTTAGTACGCAGTAAATGGCACAAAACTATCACGAATTGCAATGCTGTAGCAGGGATGCGTGTAGAAAGGAAATTGACCCATCTTAAACCGAAATTCGTGAACGGTCGTTAAATGGAAGAAAATACAAGGGTTGCGAGGTAACGAAAAACGGTCCCAGGCTAGATGCCCAGGACCGTTTTGTCCTTCGCTGAAGAGAGAAATTGCTAGAAGCTGATCTTGGCTGCTAGCTGGATGCTGCGCGGTCCACCGCCACCAAGAAACGGATAGCCGGGGCCAACGTCCGCGGTTGTAGTGATCGGCAGGTACCCGGTCAAGCGGCCATTCGACGCAAAGGAATTAGTTAGTGTTGGATCAGAGAGGAAATTAGGCCACAGGGGATTGGCAAAATTCGGATGATTGAAGAGGTTGTAAAACTCAAATCGCAACTCCAGCTTCACCCGCTCTGTGATGTTTGTGTTCTTAAAAACGGAGAAATCCAACTGGCGGAAAGGAGGGCCAACCAGCGAGTTCCTTCCCTCGTTGCCGAAGTGCCGCGTACCCGGTTCACAACCTGAGGGGCCGTAGGCAGCACCTGTAAACCCGGGAAGGGGCGTGCACGGAACCGCGAAGGAGCTGAGGAGAAGGAACTGCGTCGGGTCGCTGTAATTGTATTTGATGGGACCGACAACGTCCGGCTTTGAGAAATCAGTTCCGGCCCCGTCGTAATCATCAGCCTCTAAAATCATGTGGAAGGGCTCTCCATCCTGCACCGTTAAGATGCTGTTAAGTCCCCAACCATTGGTGAGGCGCTCCAAACTACCCTTGCGATTCGGGAGTTGGTAAATGAAGTTCCAGGTGAGGCGCTTGCGGACATCGAAGTTGGAGTTGCCGCGGTTCGATTGAGGTTCCGTGCTGTCGGTTGGCTGCGCGGCGTTGGGAACATAATCCTCGCCGTCGCTAGCCGTATCGATGGAGTGAGACCAGGCGAAATTGACGGCACTTGTAAAGCCATGCCAATCATCGATGCGGTAGGTAGTCTGCAAAGAGTTGTAGTCGGACTTGGCGCCACTTCCCTCATAATAAATGTAGGTAGGAATAGTGCTCCCGGTAAGGCGTCGTGGCACGCTGAAGTCCTGAATGGTGCCTCCGGGACAGGGCTGGCCCACGGCCGGGAGCGGTGTGACACCAGCGCAGTCGGCAGCCCAGATTTGCGCAGCGGAAGGTTGATTGAGGTCCACGAAGTCCCATAATTTGCTTCCGTGAGAACCCACGTAACCCAACTGCAGAACCATTTTCCGTGTCAATTGCTGCTGCAAGTTGAGATTGTAATTTTGCAGGTACGGTGTCCGGATGTGTGGATCAATTCCGAAGGCGTCCTGCATGGGGGTGAAACCCGAAAAGACCGGCGTGCAGGTCGTTGAGGTGCTGCTAGGGCAGTACTGGAAAGCAGTGGAAGACGCAGAAGCAAACGAAATCTGTCCAACGCCGGGGAGTCCGGAATACCCCATGCCCGGATCAAAACTGCTGCTGAAGGGGAAGTGTCCAATAAACATGTCTTGGGAGGGTGCGTCGTAGAAGATGCCATAGCCGGCGCGGAGGATCGTGCGCTGATGGCCAGTGACATCCCAGGCAACGCTGACACGCGGAGCCCAGTTTTTATAATCCGGTTGATAGAGTCGGCCCGCGCCCACACTGAACACATCCCCGGTTGTGGGATCGACGTTATCGAACAGGCCATGCTTTTCCTGAACGATCCCGAAATAGTCGTACCGAAGACCCAAATTCACCGTAAACGTGCGCGCGACGCGGTAGCTGTCCTGCACATAAAATGCATTTGAATTCTCGAAAGTATTGCGATTCGTGTCCCCGGTTGCTTGCGTGCCGCCGTCTGGAATTCCCGCCAGAAAATCAGCAAGATTGTCGAACTCCAGTTTGCCCCGGAAAGAGCGATTGAGAATCTGTGAAACCGTGGTCCGCCGGAACTCATAACCAAATTTGATGTCGTGTTTGCCTGTCTTCCACGAAATGTTATCGATGTAATGCCAATTGCTGTCCACGCGCTGGCGGGGATCGCCCTTGTCGGACCCGATTTGCGGAAGGCCACTCACACTGATCACAGGCATGCCGAAGTTATACGGGTTGTTGTTATTCGCAGTGTTGGGGCCAACGGTATCGAGGCCGATGGACAGGGGGTTAAAGCTATGATCTTCGGGAAAAAAGCCCTCCGCAAAACGGTTCCAGCCCAGACGGGCCTCGTTAACCATGGAAGGAGAGAGCACGGAAACATAAGAGATAGAGATGAGTTGCACTCGGGTGGGAACAAAAGTGTTGTAGTTCGGAAGCAGCCCCCCGCCGGTCAGAGCCAGCGGAAAGAGCTGGCTGCTATCGCCAATGTAGTAGCGGCCGGTAAGGAGATTGTCCTTGTTGAAGTTGTGATCGATCTTGACGATCCCGTTGTCGACGCGATTCGAGAAGGGGGTATTCAGGGTGACGTTGGGTAATCCGCCGGCGTAACAATCCGTCGAACTCGTTGGCTGAGGCCAGGGATTGAGTGCGAGCAACTTCTGAATGACTGGGTTGATGCTGCTCAAGTCGCCGGGAATCGGGGCATTGATAGAGATATCCGCGGCAGTGGGAACGCACCCGGGACTGCTCTCTGCGCCAGTCTCGCGCACACCTTCGTAATCAACGAAGAAAAAAATCTTGTCGTGGAGGATGGGACCGCCGACGGCACCACCAAACTGATTCAGGTGGAAGGGCTGTTTGGGACCTGCGGAGTCCGGGTCGAAAAAGTTACGCGCATCCAGCGCGGTGTTGCGAAGGAAGTCAAATCCAGTGCCGTGCAAATCATTGGTGCCGCTTTTGGTTACGATGTTTATCGCGGAGCCTGCGCTGCGGCCATATTCAGCCTCGAAGTTGGAAGCAATGTGCAACTCGGCAATGGCCTCGATGGGGAGAATCGTGGCAGGCGTGCTGAATACGCCGCCTTCGTTGATGGCCGGATCGTTGCGGTAGCCGTCGTTCATGTCCGTACCATCGAGTAGGTAGTTATTCGAACGGCCACGAGCACCGTTAACGGAAACCGTGCCGTAGGAACCGGCTGAATCCGTAATGGCATCCGGGCCGGCGGCAGCGCCCGGAACAAGCAAGATCAATTTCTGATAGTCGCGGCCATTCACGGGAAGGTTGGTGACCACCTTCGATTCGACTATGCCACCGAGTGTGTTGGACGTGGACTCGACCATGGGGAGCTCTTCACCCTGCACTTCGACCCTCTGCGAAAGTTGGCCGGGTTGCAGGGTTACATCGGCGCGGCGTTCAGTGGAGACCTCCACCCTGACGCCGGTGACGACTCCTGACTTGAAGCCAGCCTTCTCCACGGTAACGCTGTAGTTGCCAATGGGAAGCTCGGGCGCGGAGTAACTGCCGTCATCGGAAGTGGTGACAGTGCGGGTCAGCCCTGTATCCAGGTTCTTGATAGTCACCGTTGCGCCAGTAATGGCCGCGCCCGAAGAGTCCGTGACGCTCCCCAAGATGGTGCCGCGGAAGGTCTGCGCTGTGGCACTTCCAGCAATGATAACCAGCAGAGCGACTAGGAAACAGACGTGTAGGCACAGGTGATAGATAGACCTCTTCATCATGAGCTCCTTCGAGCGTTCAAATGTCATCTCGATCCCCCGAGATTTGCGACGCCTCCCCCGAGAGGCGCCTAAGGCACCAGAAATAGGTTACAGAAACATACCCATCTCAGTTGGGATAATCAAGAAATTCGATATCAAATATTTCTATTGAAGCGATATGCGGGGCCGCTGCTTCAACGGCGATTTTCCACATCAAAAGGCGTGATTCGAGTAGTCCGGCGGCGGCTCGCTAGTTTTGCGCTGATAGGCTACATTGGAAGATTGCAATACGGAACAACAACCGCTCCCGTGCAAGCAAAGACCTCCATGGCAGAAAAGCTTCCATCACTGGTGATTGTTGGGCGCCCCAATGTGGGCAAGTCCACGCTCTTTAACCGTTTGACTGGCACGCGGCGCGCCATCGTTACCGACGAGCCCGGAATCACGCGCGATCGTATGTATGGCAAGTCCGAATGGCGCGGCCGGACCGTGGAAGTGGTGGACACGGGTGGGATCGTCCCCAACGACAAAGCTCTGATCCCCACGGAGATTTTGCGGCAAGCGCGCGTCGCCTTTGATAACGCAGCGCTGCTTGTTCTGGTAGTCGATAGCCAGGATGGACTGACTCCGCTCGATCAAGAACTGGCGCGGCTTCTTCGCAGCACGGGGAAGCCCTTCGTGGTGGCAGTCAACAAGGTTGATTCGCAGATGCAGGAGCCGCTGGCGGGCACATTTTATTCGCTGGGTGTTCCGGTGTTCCCGATCGCTGCGGAACACGGCACCGGCGTGGACGATCTGCTGGATGCCGCTCTGGATCAGTTTTATGGCAAGGGGGCAGCAGCCGGGGTCACGCGGCAAGTTCCTGTTGAGTCTGACGACACGGCTGAGAAAGAGGCCAAGCCCATCGAGATCGCCATCATCGGGCGGCCCAACGTCGGCAAATCAACGCTGCTGAATCAATTGGCGGGCGAGGAGCGCTCTATCGTTTCGCCGATTCCCGGCACCACAATGGACAACGTGGATACCGACGTCGTGCGTGACGGGCGTACCTACCGCTTTGTGGACACCGCTGGAATTCGCCGCAAGGGCAAGACGAAACTTGTAGCGGAGAAATTAAGCGTAGTGATGGCGCGGCGAGGCCTGGAACGCGCGGACGTGGCCATTTTGGTGATTGATGGCGAACACGGCGTGACCCAAGGCGATGCCACGATTGCCAGTTATGCGGAGCAGTCGGGGCGCTCTGTAATCATTGTGGTGAACAAATGGGATCTGGCGGTAGAAGCAGCGCAGCGCGCCGCGGATGAGTCCGCCAAATCCTCGCGCGGCAAGGCGAAACGCGCCGAAGGCACTGCCCCGCCCCGCATCGTGGATAAGGGCAGATTGCTGGTCGAATATGAAGAGATGGTACAGGAAAAATTCAAATTCCTGAGCTACGCCCCCATCGTGTTTCTCTCCGCAAAAACCGGCGAGCGCATTCAGAAACTCTTCCCGTTGATCAATCATGTCGCTGCATCGCGCATCCGCAAAGTGTCTACCGGAGAATTGAACCGCTGGCTGAAGGAAGATGTGGATTTGCAACGCGCCACGAATCCCAAGGCCCGCCCGGTGCGAATCTACTATATGACCCAGGCCAAAGTCGCGCCGCCGGTGTTTCTCCTGTTCACCAACCAGAAGAAGCCCCTGCATTTCAACTTCGAGCGTTTCCTCGAGAATCAGTTGCGCGCGAAATGGGATTTCACGGGCACGCCGGTGCGCTTCGTCCAACGGTTGCGCAAGCGCGGAGAACGCTCGGCACCTCCGAGCGAAGAATGACCCGGCCTCCGGGGCCAGCCGCAGTAGATGAGCACTATCCCTTCTGGTAGACTCACACCGTAAACGCGGGTATCGCCCCCGCAAACTGAAATGAACAGCGCCGCCATTGCCGTTACAGAAGAAACGCGCCTCTACCGCATCGGCGAGGTCAGCCGGATCGCGGAGTTGAAGCCGTTTGTGCTGCGCTACTGGGAGACGGAGTTTCCCATGCTGCAGCCGGTGAAGAGTCCGCGCGGCCATCGCTTGTACCGCCAGGAAGACGTGGACCTGGTGTTGAAGATCAAGCGGTTGCTCTACGACGAAGGATTCACGATCGCCGGCGCCCGCCGCCATTTGCGGGAGTTGGCCGGGAATGGAGCTCACGGCGATTCTGCTGCCCTCGAGAGCGTGGCGCGCTGCACGGCAGAATTACCCGCTGCGCGACTCAATCGCAAACTGCTTCTGGACCTGCGGGATACGCTGCGCAGTTTCTTGACGCTGCTCGAAGGCAAGTGATACCGTTTAGATAGATGTACGCGGTCGAAATGCTTGGCCGCCGCGGTCGGGGCGTAGCGCAGTCTGGTAGCGCGCACGCTTGGGGTGCGTGAGGTCCCCGGTTCAAATCCGGGCGCCCCGACCATTTTTCTCGTGGATGAAATCCCCTGCGGCCTGCTCCTCCTATCTGTTTCAGGTCTGTCCATCCTTCGCATGACCGCTTGAAGCAAGCGCGGTTCGCTGCGCGACGCGGACAACCCCCGTATCGGATTACAATGGTAAAGATGGAGAATGCGTGCGAACGTGAAAAAACCTAGCGTGTTAGTGACGAACGACGATGGATACCAGGCGGCAGGCTTGCGCGCGTTGGCGGAGGAATTGAAGGAATTTGCGCACGTGACCATCGTGGCGCCCAGTTGGGAACGCAGCGGGGCGGCGCAATCGTTGACGCTGCGCCAGCCCATCGTCTGCCACAGGATTGCGGAGCACGAGTGGGCCGTTGACGGCACGCCCGCGGATTGTGTGATCGTCGCGCTGCACAAATTGCTTCCAGAACAGCCGCAACTCGTTATCTCCGGCATCAATCACGGCGCAAACTTGGGCGAGAACGTGTATTACTCGGGAACGGTAGGAGCCGCTCGCGAAGCTGTGATCCATCATGTGCCCGGACTGGCGGTGTCGCTCTGTTCCAAGAAAGTGAACGCGGATTTTGCGCCAACAGCACGCCTCACAAAACAAACGGCGAAGCTCATCCTCAGCGAAGGCTTGCCGGAGCAGGTTCTGCTCAACATCAATGTTCCAGACGGCTGGAAGGGCGCGGCGCGTTTTACGCGGCAATCCAGGAAAATCACGCGCACCGTCTTGCGCGAAGGTGAGGACCCCAGGGGCGTACCATATTTCTGGCTGAGCGAGCAACGCATCGACCGGGACATGGAACTCGACGCCGATTCCGATTACGCCGCGATTTTTGCCGGCGATGCGTCCGTAACCCCGCTGCACTTGGACCCCACGCATGCGGAGTCGTTGAACCACTTGTCGCATTGGGCGGCCAAACTGGGCAAATCGTAACCAACCAATTTCCTTGCCCTCCGGCCAGAATTGGTTAGGATGGCCGTACGATGACAACCTCCACGACCTATGATGTTGTGGTTGTTGGCGCGGGCGTTTTCGGCGCGTGGACAGCCTGGCACCTGGCCAATCGGAAGCAGCGCGTCCTGATTGTCGATTCCTACGGCGTAGCGCACTCGCGAGCAAGTTCCGGCGGCGAGAGCCGCATCATCCGTATGGGCTACGGTACGGATGAAATTTACACGCGGTGGTCGCAACGCTCCTTGGCGCAATGGAAAGAGCTATCCGCTGCAAGCGGCCCGCCTCTTTTTCATCCCACAGGCGTTCTCTGGCTAGCAGGCGAAGATGACACGCGGCTACGCGAATCCGCGGCCACGCTGAAGCGCTGTGGCATTCGCCACGATGTGCTGGAACTCGCGACGCTTGAAGGTCGCTACCCTCAGATAAATTTCGCCGGTGTCTCGCGAGGTCTGCTGGAGCCCGAAAGTGGCGTGTTGCTGGCAAGGCGCGCGGTTGCAAGTGTCCTCGAAGAAGCCAGCTGGCGCAGGGCGCGATTTATGATGGCGCATATCCTGCCACTCCAAGGGGACAAGCCGCTCCATTACATCGAGGCTGCCAACGGCGAACGATTTTCCGCCAAACAATTCGTCTTTGCCTGCGGGCCGTGGCTCGGCAAAGTGTTCCCCGAACTCCTCGGCCCGCGCATTTTCCCCACCCGCCAGGAAGTTTTTTTCTTTGCTTCTCCTCCGGGAGACGCGCGCTTCGCGCCTCCCACACTGCCCACATGGTTCTTCCAAGCCGATGATGTCTACGGTATGCCGGACATTGAGTCGCGTGGCCTGAAACTCGCTTGCGACACCCATGGCCAACAGGTCGATCCCGATACGCAATCCCGGCTGGCTAGCCCAGAAGGGGCCGCATGGGCACGTGAATATATTGCCCGCCGCTTCCCCGCTCTGAAAGATGCTCCGATTGTGGAAACGCGCGTCTGCCAGTATGAGAACACCTCGAATGGCGATTTTCTCATCGACTGCCACCCCGACATTCCCAACGTTTGGCTTGCCGGGGGAGGCTCCGGCCACGGTTTCAAACATGGCCCCGCGTTTGGCGAATATCTGGCTGGCCGGCTTTGCGGCGAATTGTCGGAAGAACCCCGGTTTTCCCTGGCCAGCAAGGCTACGCAGCAGAATCGCACGGTATATTAAGGAGGTTGACAATTCCCGCGAAACTTTCCCGCGTGGAATGCGTCCTTCACATTAGTAGGGGATGACACTCGAAGTCTGTCCAAAGCGGTTTTGTACCTGTCTGGTAAGGAGGAATCATGCAAGGTAATCGAAGGGGAGCCGCCTGCACTGTGTTGTCGCTGCTCCTGTTGACTCTGGTCGCCGCTATGCCACGTCGTGCGGCCGCCGCACCGGATGAATTCCACGTTCCCGTGGAGTACTACAAGTTGCCGAACGGTCTTCGCGTGGTCCTCTCGCCAGACCATACCGCGCCAACAGTTTGCGTTGGCGTGTACTACCACATCGGCTTCCGGATTGAGCCGCGCGATCGCACCGGCTTTGCGCATCTGTTTGAACACATGATGTTCCAGGGCTCGCAGAATCTCGGCAAGATGGAGTTCATCAAGCTGGTGCAATCGAACGGCGGCATCCTTAATGGCTCCACGCGCTTCGATTTTACAAATTATTTTGAAGTGACGCCCTCCAATAAGCTGGAGACCGTCCTTTGGGCGGAATCCGACCGCATGAACGGGCTGGCCGTGACGGATGACAACCTAAAAAACCAACAGGGAGTCGTCGGCAACGAAGTAAAAGTCGCTGTTTTGAATGCGCCTTATGGTGGCTTCCCGTGGATTGACTTGCCGATGGCCGCGAACACCAACTGGTACAATGCGCACAATTTTTATGGCGATCTTTCCGATATCGAAGCCGCCAAGCTTCCCGAGGTAAAAAAGTTCTTTGACACTTACTACGCTCCAAACAACGCTGTGTTGGCCATCGTCGGCGATTTCGATCCTGCGGAAGCAAAGACATTCGTCGAGAAGTATTTTGGACCGATCAAGGCTTCACAACTTCCGCCGCAGCCCAATTTGACCGAACCGCGCCAGGAAAAAGAAAAACAGGTAACCCGCAAAGACCCGCTGGCGCCGCGGCCCGCCATCGCCGTCGGTTATCACATGCCCGAACGCAATACACCTGAATATTACGCCATGGGTTTGCTGATGGAGATGTTGATCCAGGGCGACGATGGACTCTTTCGCCAGGAACTCGTACAGAAGCGCGGCCTGACAGACAGCGTCGATGGCGGCATCAATCTCTTAGGTAACATGTACGATTACCAGGGGCCCATGCTGTTCTCCGCGAATCTCCAGTTCGACACGACCACGAAGCCAGAGACGATCCTCTCCGCGATCGATACGGTAGTTGAACCGCTGCGCAGCAAGCCGGTTGACCAAAAAACTCTTGACCGCGCGATGGTCAAACTCCGCTCCGATCTTTACGACACCATGGGAGAATTCAGCGGCTTTGGCCTCATGGACCTGTTGGCCAGCTTTGCCTTGTTTGACGACGATCCCGGTCGCGTGAATTCCCTGGTTCCGGAGTTTCGCAAAGTCACTCCCGAAATCCTCCAGAAAACCGCACAGGAGTACCTGCGTCCCACCAATCGCACCGTAGTGTTGCTGGAACCTGGGCAAACCGCCGCCGGAACGCCAGCGAAGAACCAGTAGGAAAGGAGAACTCACATGAAAAAGACAATCGTGCAATTGAGCGTGCTGGTTCTGATGGGAACAATACTGGGGACGGCGCCCGCGTACGCGCAGAAACAAACGCCCCCGGAAGGCGGGCAGGCAAAGTCCTTCAATCTCCCAGCCAGCGAGACGTATTCGTTGTCGAACGGCATGAAGGTCACACTCGTTCCTTACGGGATCATCCCAAAGGCCGCTGTAAGCATCGCTCTCGATGCCGGCAGCCTGAACGAGCGTCGGGATCGCATCGGTGTTTCTGATCTTTCTGGTGACCTCTTTAAGGAAGGCACGGCAACGCTCACTTCGCAGCAACTTGCGGAGAACGCAGCGCGCATGGGAAGCACGCTGCAAGTCAGCATCGGTTCTGACCAGAGCGAGTTCAGCATGGATGTGCTCCAGGAATTTGCTCCGGACGCCGTTCGGCTTTTGGGAGACGTGCTGCAGCATCCGCGTTTTCCTGAATCCGAAGTGGCGCGCTTGAAGAACGACCTTCAGAGGCGCATTGCCACCGAACTCGCCGAACCGCAGACCGTCGCTGACATCCGTTTCCGGAAGCTGCTGTACGGTGACCATCCCTACGGAACCATTCTGCCTACCGATGAGGATGCAAAGAAGCTCACGCTGCAGGATGTAAGAGAGTTTTATAATGCAAACTTCGGCGCACAACGCGCACACGTTTATGTTGCGGGGAAATTCGATGCGGCAGCGGTAAAGAAAGCTATCGCCGAAACCTTCGAGAATTGGGCCAATGGGCCGGCGAAGTTGGAAAATGTCCCCTCACCGAAGCCGAATCACGTGCTGGATCTGACCGACCGTCCCGACGCACCTCAATCTACCCTGGTCCTGGGCCTGCCCGTGCCTGGGCCAGGCACTCCGGATGCGATTTCCTTGAGCGTGACCAATGCTCTTCTGGGTGGCTCATTCAACTCGCGAATCACCGCCAACATCCGCGAGCAGAAAGGCTATACCTATTCCCCATACAGCGAAATCTCGCGGCACTTTCACACCGCGTATTGGGCACAGCATGCCGATGTCACCACGCAATTCACCGGGCCTTCGCTGAATGAAATCTTTGGTGAAATCGAACGCTTGCAGAAGGAACCCCCCTCTGCCCTCGAACTGAAGGGCATTCAGAGCTACCTCTCTGGAGTTTTCGTCATTCAGAATTCCAGCCGTGACGCTCTCATCGGCCAACTGCAATACGTTGATTTTCAGGGGCTAGGCGGCGACTACCTGAAAAACTATGTGCCCAGGGTCAATGCGGTGACCACTGCCGACGTGCAGAAGATGACCGAAAAATACATCAAGCCGGAAGAGATGACCATCGTCGTAGTGGGGGACGAAGCGAAAATATTGGACCAGCTCGCGCCCTTCACTCCCGCGAAATAGGCCGTGCCCTAACCCTTCTTCAATCGGCGGCGGGAACTTTCGGCGGGTTTGCTGACGGCTTTCCGCCGCGCTTTTTCTTCGTACAAATCCTGGTCGGCTTCCGCCAGCAAGCGTTCCACACGCTCGCCTTCCCCATGATAGATGGAGATGCCTATGCTCGCGGAGATGGGTGGTTCTTCCTGATCGGAGGCCAAAGTTTCGCGAATGCGCTGAGCAACGCGCTGTGCTTCTTCATCGCGCGCTTCCGGCAACACCACGGCAAATTCGTCGCCACCGTAACGCGCAGCGGTGTCAATCGCACGGCAATAAAAACGCAAAATATCCGCGATGCGGCAAAGGGCACGGCTGCCAACCAGATGCCCGTAGGTGTCGTTAATTTTCTTCAGTCCATCAAGGTCCAGCAGGAGTACCGCAAACGGGCGCCCCGTGCGGAGTGTGCGCTCGGTTTCCGTATCCAGGACGTCGAGCAGTTTGCGGTAGTTGGCCAGGCCGGTTAGCGGATCGCTGGCCGCCAGGTGGCGGACCTTTTCAAAAACATGGGCGCTGTCAAGGAGCGCGCCTCCCAACAGAACGGTGTAGCTGATCACGTTCAAGGCTTGCGCAAAGACGAAGGGACCGTCCAGCAGTTTCTCCGATTGGCACGCGGCAAGCTGGGCGGCAAGATTGAGCCAGACCGCGCGAAAGATCGAGCGGTCAAACGCGGAATCCACCAGGTATTGCCGCTTGCTGTAACCCAGCAGTGCCACAAGAAAAATGACCGCGGGCAAAATCTGCAGGGGATTGGGAACGATGGAGTTTGGGTGGCGCGAAGCCTCCGGAGGCAGCTTCCGCAAAGCCGCCGTAATCAGATACGTCAATGCCAGGACGCCAAACAGCGAGCCCGCGATTTCCAGTTTTGGATGCCGCGAACGGGGCAGAAAGTGTTCCACCACGAGCGCCGCGACAAATAAAATCGCCAGTAGCAGCCGGCTGATCCACCAAGCTGCGGGCGCCCAGCTGAACCACTGTTGCGGCTCATGCATCAACTGGAAGAAGAGAACGCTGGAAGCAGTCAGCGTTGCGCCGGATAGAAGGAAGCCAGACCCTAGAATCAGCGAAATACGGTCCTGGGTGCCCTGAAAGCGCACCAGTGTCACGGCGGCAAAAACAAACGCAAAAAGCCCCGTTGTGATTTGGAGATAGCCCTGGAGCGTCGGGTCGGGCCAAACGGGGACCAGCCGCAGCCAATACGCTGCCACGAAAATCAACAGGAAGCCGCCCACGTGGAGCATCAACCGTTGAAGTTGCCGGTGATCGAAATTAAGGGCAAGGTCGCCCATTCTGCATCCTTTTGGACTGCCGCAAACCCGTAAACACTTCTTTAATCTTTATTAGAAGCGATTCTGGCGCCGGGCGTTGCGCTTGAAAAGTTCTCCTGTGAGCCAAAAGATACCGTCTGTGGAAAGGCCAGGGACTGTACTACAGGACAGGGTGTTGGGGAGCGCGGCGCGTCTCGCAGTAGCTGCTGTCGCCCGTACCAACCGGATACCCCTCTGTGCGGCAAGCAATTTTGCGCGTACGTGGGCGAGTGTTTCCGGCGGTGGGACACAAAAATAGAGCTTGCGCCGGGCGCCGGCCTTCCGCAATATAGCTTTTATTGAATCGTTTGAATGCGCGAGGCTCTCTTGCCCACCCTCACCACTGAATCGAGGAAAATGGCCTGCAAGTGGCAAACTTCTCGTGTGGCACAAAACTTTGCCGGGATCCTCTTTCGCAAGAATAACAACCTGCTGCCGGAACTAGCGCTGGACGGCCCGGAATTTGCACGATACGCTGTCAGCGCCATTCCTGCCCATCTCTTGGTAACAGCAGTTGGCTTGCGCAGAGGGTTCAGCCCTGACGCGCAGAAAAATCTCACACCTGCCGTGGTTCTTTCTTGCAAGGAGAACCCTCCGGCAAAAAGGAGCGGTGCTTGAGCACGGAGGCCAGCACCACAGCCGCGGGACCTCGCCTGCGGCGTACCCTCACTCTTCGAGACCTGATCCTCTACGGCATCATTGTCATTCAGCCCGTCGCGCCGATGTCCGTCTTCGGCGTGCTTAGTAACCGCGGCCACGGACACGTTGTCACCGCCATTCTGATTGCCATGGTGGCCATGCTTTTCACCGGCATCAGCTACGGCCGCATGGCACGCGTTTATCCCAGCGCTGGTTCAGCCTTCACCTATGTGGCGCAGGAGGTCAATCCCTTTTGGGGTTACGTCACCGGGTGGAGCATGGTCATGGACTACATGCTGAACCCGCTGATCTGCACCATCTGGTGCGCGGAGCAGACGCACCAGTTCGCTCCCGGCGTCCCCTTGTGGGGCTGGAAGATTTTCTTCGCCCTGGTGTTCACACTTCTGAATATTCAGGGAATCAAGACTTCAGCGCGCATCAATACCATCATGGCGATTTTCATGGGTGCGGTTGTCGCGGTCATTTTTGCCGCCGCCGCGCGCTATATTTTGGGCCATCCGCATACCGAGGCGGGCTTCTTCACCAGGCCCTTCTACGATCCGCGGACATTCACGTATGGCGGCCTGTTTGGCTGCACCTCGATTGCGGTGCTCACGTATATCGGGTTCGACGGTATTTCCACGCTCTCAGAGGAAGCCGAGAATCCGCGGCGAAATATATTGCTCGCAACGGTGATGACCTGCCTGGTCATCGGCTTGCTCTCCGCCGTTGAAGTGTACGTCGCGCAACTTATCTGGCCAGCCGTGGAAAAATTCCCCGACCTGGATACGGCCTACGTTTACGTAGCGGCACGCGCGTGGGCGCCATTGTTCCCCATTGTCGGCTTCACACTGCTACTGGCCAATTTCGGTTCCGGAATGGGCGCGCAGATTGGCGCGGCGCGGCTGCTGTACGGCATGGGGCGAAGCAATGCCCTTCCCAAATCATTTTTTGGAGTAGTGGACGAGCGCCACCGCGTTCCACGCAATAACGTTGTATTCGTTGGCGCTGTGGCCCTGGCCGGCGCGTTTCTCCTCTCCTACGAGCGCGGAGCAGAAATGCTGAACTTCGGCGCCTTGATCGCCTTCATGGGCGTCAACGTCGCGGCCTTTCTTCGCTACTATGTCCGCGCAAAGGAAAAGAAGCTGACCAATCTGGTCCCGCCTGTGCTGGGTTTTGTGATTTGCTTGGCGCTTTGGCTGAATCTTAGCCGTCCCGCCTGGATTTATGGTTTCATCTGGATGGCAGCTGGCGTCCTTTTCGGCGTCTGGAAGACCAGGGGCTTCCGGGAACAGCTTTCGTTTGAAGTGCCTCCCGAGGAATAATCCCAGGTAGCACGTTGGATTCGGTCGAGGAAGGGACCACTGTGAAACACACTCAGGGGAAACCCCGGCTCATCACCATGCGGGACGTTGCCAAAGCCAGTGGCTTTTCGCCCGCTACCGTCTCCATTGTCCTTAATAACGCCCCTCTGGCACGTTACATCGCCGCCACAACTCGCAAGCGCATCGAAGAAACGGCCAAGCGCCTTGGCTATCGCCCCAACGTCATGGCGCGCTTCCTTCGCAGCAGGCGCAGCCAGAGCATCGGCGTAATGTTGTTCGATGTCACCGACCCATTCTGCACTCCCATTTTGCGCGGCATCGAAAATGGACTTTATCCCTTGGGCTACCTGCCGATTTTTGCGGACGCCCACAACCAGCGCGATCGCTTTGAGCGTTACCTGGAGATGCTCCTGGAACGCCACGTGGACGGCCTGATCGTGGTCGCCAATTGGCTGCTGGTTGACATCCACGTGCTGGCGGATCTCAACAAGCGGGAAATCCCTGCTGCCACCATTGGCTGGGAACTTCCTGGCAACCATGTGAGTTCGGTGATGGTGGATAACGAAGCGGGTGGGCGGCTGGCGCTCGAACATCTCTACCAGTTGGGCCACCGGCGCATTGCCGTAATCCGTGGGCCCAAACGCCTGATTGACTCCGCTCCTCGCTGGCGCGGTATTCAGAAATTTGCGCAGTCCGTGAAACTCAAGCTCGATTCAAGCCTGGAATTGCAACTCCCCGACGTCTTCGATCCCAACGCGAGTTTCGAGCACGGTTTCCGCTTGACGGACGAGCTGCTGCGCGACAAGAAAAAGTTTACGGCAATTTTGGCTTTCGACGACATCACCGCGCTTGGCGCCATTCGTGCACTGGCCAAGGCTGGCATTCGCGTTCCGGAAGATTGTTCGGTGACCGGCTTTGACGATGTCGCCATTGCCGGGCTTTCCGCGCCTTCTCTCACCACGGTGCGCCAACCCCTGGAAACAATGGGCAACGTTGCCGTCAACATTGTGATGGACGCGATCAAAGCCGGCCACGAAAACCGCGATTGGTCGATCGTTTCCCAGAAGCTGCATCCCGAGCTGGTGATGCGCGAATCAACGCGGTCAATTTAGCCGCAACACGTCTGCGAATCAGTGAATCGTCACTGCGTCAACGTTGAATCCATCCACCGTTAACTCCGGTTTCCCTTCACCGAGATCGCTTCTCCGCGCGTGCACGGACACTTCCCGCTTTTCCCCCGGCAACAGGCAGAGGTAGTTGTCTTCCCAAAAGACGGGCAAAATCTCCGCGCCATCTTTTGCTTTTATCAGACGCAGACGCACCAGGAACGCCAGGCCCGGCCCAGGATTCTCAACGGTCACGTGAGCGGCAAACTCCTCCCCGCCCTCCTGCCGCTTCATGGAAGCCTTTACCGCGGCCTTAGGCAGATTCTGTAATCCGCTCAAATCGGCATAGGAACTCAGCGGCGTCGCGTACCACTCCGTTTTGTCAAAATCCAACACGTCCGGTTTGGTGGATAACCAGTAGAAATTCCGGCTGAGCAACTTGCCCGAAGGCCCGAAGAGCTGCAAGTTCAGGAAATAAGTGACATTCCCTGCGGGCGGTTCCGGCACCGCGAACACCTTTGTCACTCCATCTGCCGCCACGTCCGCTGATCCGTCCTTTGTGAACAACTCTTTCATGGAAACGTCATACAGCTTGGCGACAACCTTCAGCCCCTTCTCGGCCTCCTGTGTGCCGTTCACGATGGTGGTGCTGCGATCGTCATAAGAAAACTGCACATGCACGGGTTCCAGCGCCTTCTTGGTCCCGAAATATCCACCCGCGGGCCGCAGCGAGTAATCGTACAAATGCCAGATCAGCCCCGGCCACGAGTTGTTCAGCATCCACTGGATTACGCCCGTGGCCTTGTATTTGTTCTGGCCGAAGGCTTCAAACATCGCCCGCTCCCCTTCATACGTCGTGGCCTGCGACTTCCATGCATAATCGCTGGCGTCCTTTGCTCTGCCGTAACGCTCTTCCAGGGCCCGCGTGTACGTCTGAATATTCTTGAATTGGCCGCCGCCCGAGTGAAAATCCCAAACTTCGTTGATGGGCCACAGTTTGTCCGCCGGAAGAAAACTCTTGAGCCCTTCCAGCGGCGGCACCGCCGGACCCGGGCTCGTTTCCGTGTTGAATCCGAAAGCTCCGCCCGCTTTCTTATCCAAGAGCCAGTAGTTGGGTGAAACGTAATCGTATGGCCCGGTCATTTTCACGCCCGTATCGCCAGTGACATCCGTTTTCTTCGCGGTCGCCGACGAAATCACCGGTTTTGGCCAGTTCGTCGCTTTCTCGACTTCTATATAAGCCTGCTCGCGCTCGGTTGGCGGAGGATTATCGCTTCCATTCAGCCACACAAACACGCTGGGATGGCTGCGAAGGCGCAGCATCTGGGCGCGCAGCGATTCTACCGAAACATGCCTGTTCTCATCGCCCCACTTGTTCCACTTTTCCCAGGC
This sequence comes from uncultured Acidobacteriaceae bacterium, assembly GCA_964405585.1. Classification (GTDB taxonomy): domain Bacteria; phylum Acidobacteriota; class Terriglobia; order Acidiferrales; family UBA7541; genus Acidiferrum. The sequence continues at coordinate 21,346 of CAYOOS010000004.1, forward strand.
GTCACAGCAGCACCAACCCGCCATCACCAGGATGCCGTCGCGGTCGGCACGCTCAAAAAACGAATCGTCCTCTAGCTTGCCTTCCAGGCGAATGGTGTTGAGTCCCATCTCCTTCACGTAGCGAAACTCCGCTTCACGCCGCTTCTGGTCCACGCGCAGCATCATGTCTGGCGTCCAGCCTCCCCCTCGGATCAGAACCGGTTTGCCGTTGACCTTGAACAACCGCGATCCATCCGCCGTGATTTCCGAGTCCATCTGGACGATCCCAAAGGGCAAGTTGACGGCGTCCGAAATGCCTTCGTGTTCGATGGTAAATTCCAACGACAGCTTGTGCAGGAACGGCTCTCCCATTTGATAGGGCCACCAAAGTTTCGGATGTGCCACGCGTAGCGCCGCAACGTTGTCCGATGAAACCACGACTTCACGGGTTTCCTTCGCCGCCAGTTCCACGGCTTGCGAAAATTCAATGGGTGAGGATTCGCCGGTGATTTTTCCCCGAAGCGTTCCTTTGACTGCGGCATCCGTGGCATTCTGAAGTTCCGCGCGCACGGTCAGGCGTGCCTCATCCGCCGCGGGAAGATTCAGCCGGGTGTCCACAAACGGGTAGCGCACGGCCACCGGCCCTCTCTCCTTCAATACGACTTCCTGCCACAGCCCCATGTCCTTGTCGGGAGGCGCGGGATTCCAGTCCACAAAGGTAATCCCCAATTCCCCTGCTTTGGGGGCGGATATCGCCAGCGCGATCACGTTCTTGCCCCCTGGATGGACAAACGACGTCACGTCAAAATGGAATCGCCGGAACGTTCCCACCACTTCGTCCGATCCGGCCAGCTTCTTGCCGTTGATCCAAATTTCCGCGCGATAGTTAATCCCGTGATAACCCATCCACAGGGTGCGTCCCTTCAAACGCTTTGGAACCTCGAATTCTGTGCGGTACCACCACGGCACGGCGTACGGGCTATTCGCCGGCATTTCCATATTGGAAAACTCTCCGCCGATCGGGTACTCCACACCGGGCACCTCGCGCAGGTTCATGCCGAAGAAGGGATCCTTGTAGACACCGTTCTCTACGAGCACCGCGAAAACCGTTTTTGGCGCTGACGTCTTGTACCACCCCGAGGTATCAAATCCCTCCGTGGATACCTTTTCCCCTCCGCCATTCACTTTCGCCGACGACTGCACCATCCAGCCGTCCCGCAGCGTGACCTCCTCCGCCCCGCGTGCCGCAGGCAGGCAAGCCACCGCCATCGCTACAATCACAAGAACGCGCGCCAGCATACTGATGCGCATTTGCCGAATCATAGAATTCTGCATGATTGCCTCCGCCTTCTCCGGACTTTCCTTCAATTGACAAAATTCCTTGTTTAAATCGTTTGATGAACAGGCCATTCCACTAGAGTGCCGTTTCCGTTGCAGTCTAGCCCTTGGCGCCCGTCCAGGCAAGTGCACGCGTGCAAAAAAAAGCGCCCCGGTCAATCCGAGGCGCCTTTTGCCATTGAATGATCTGCAGTTTATGCGCCGGGAGGAATGAACACGACCGCTGGGACTTCGAATTCCACATCGGGAGTTTGTGACTTCACTTTCACGCTTTGGTACTTCCCTTTTGTTCCGCCCGAACCCGTGAAACTCAGCAAGTATTGGTTGCTGAGATGCATTGCGATTTCGTCCAGGTACGGCCGCAAGGTGACCGGCGCGCTGGTTCCGAGGAAATACGATTCTGCCCCGGTGTCATCCGACATTTTGCCGAGATTGTTCTGGGCATTGGTCACGTAATAGAAGCTCTGGCCATGGTGTCCCGCACTCGGATAATAGATGGTCCAGATGTTGGTGTTCTGCCGTTCCGCCCTTTCCGTCACGCTGTCAAGATCCGGGTAGAAGGGGCCGGACCTCGCTCCCCGGAAGAAATCAATCCCCGAGGAGATCAAAAGGATGGAGCGCCGGGGGCCAGTTTGCGGCCAGCGCTTGAGCATATCCAGGGTTCCCAGGTAGGGACTGGAACCGATCGCACCCCCGCCAAGGGGAATGCGCAGAGCCTTCGCGGCCAATTCATGATCCGTTGTGAAATCCTGTGCTATTTGCGTTTCGTTGTTGCGGATGTAGCCCACCGCGATGTGAGTAGTAGCCGGCTGGCTCGCAATGAATGCTTTGAGGTCATTCCACTGGCTGGCTGCTTCATTTTGAATGGAGTCGTCGATCAGAATCGCCAGAAACAGATTGTCGTCCTTTTTCCAGTCGGTGATTTGCTTGCGTTCCTTGCCTGTAAAAAACTGGATATCATCCTTGGCAATCGTCGGCGCTCCCGCTTTCTTCCCGACCGCTGTCACTGTGAACGTTGCTGTGCCGGAAGCGGCCGTCTTGGTCTGTGCCTGGGCGAACCCAGCGGCAAAGAACAAAATTGCTCCGAACAACACCGCCAACTTCCTCGTCGTGCAATGATGTTTCATACTCGTTCTCCTCATTCCTTTTGCTTCGTGCTTCTCTCTCTGCTGTTAGATGCAACTTGCAGCCCTTCGCGTATATCACTAGTGCGTCTGAAATGTCAGCTTTTTCGGATTTTGACGCCGCTCGCAGGACATCCCCCGTAACCAATTCCGCATCACTTTTTCACCTCCTGTTCATGGCTTCTCGGAGCTTACGCTACCCTCGTAATAGATGCCTTCTGCAATCCCATTCCCATCCCCTGAGGGCCGCAGGGATTCCGGCGATGCCGTGCCGGCAAGCGGTTTGTGGATTTACAAACCGTGGCTTGATCTTCTCGTCGGCTGCGGCGCCTGGTCTGCGCCGCTCCTGCTGCTAACGGCGTATGTTGCCAGTTCGCGGACCGCCGCATGGTCCTTCGCCTTTTATCTGCTCGCCTTGCTCTTCAACTATCCGCACTTCATGGCCACCGTTTATCGTGCCTATCACTCCTACGATGAATTCACGAAGTACCGCTTTTTTACAGTTCATGTTGCGCTGCTGCTCGCGCTTACCGGCCTCATAGCTCATCTCTGGTATCCGCTTTTGCCCTGGATCTTCACGCTGTACATCTGCTGGAGCCCCTGGCATTACGCCGGCCAGAACTTTGGCTTATTGATGATGTTCGCCCGCCGCGCGGGGCTTTCTCCTACCGACGGCGAACGTCACGCTTTGCATCTTTCTTTCATCGCTTCATACCTCCTTCTCCTCTTCAGCTTCCACACCGGTCCTTCCGGGGATCCACTCATTCTTTCGCTGGACCTCCCCGCGCCGTTCACGTTGCCTGTCAGGGCCATGCTCGCCGTATTCTTCCTGGCCGCCAGTGCGTGGGCGCTCTTTTCGCTTTCCCGTCGTGGTTCCTGGAAAAGCCTTCTCCCATCGGCCACGCTGGTCGTCACACAATTCCTGTGGTTCCTTCTGCCTGCGATCATCGAATTGCTCAGCGGCAAGGAAGTACCGCAGACGCGCTATTCCAGCGGCATCCTGGCCATCCTACATTCCGCGCAATATCTTTGGATCACCAGCTATTACCAAGGGAAGGAGGCCCGCGCCGCCGGGAACTCTTCCTGGAGCTTCCCCCGCTATCTACTTATGCTCGTTGCGGGGGGAATCGCACTCTTCATTCCCGGACCTTGGATCGTCAGCCGCGTATTCCACGCCGATTTTGCCGCCAGTTTTCTTACCTTTACGGCGCTCGTTAATCTGCATCATTTCATACTCGATGGCGCCATCTGGAAGCTTCGCGATTCGCGTATCGCTTCGCTTCTTCTGAATGAACGCAGATCTGGCGAAGAAGTTGCGGCCGACTCGCATAATTCCATTGCCGGCGCATTTCACTGGCTCGCGGGTACTAGTCCGGTGGCGCGTGCACTGCGCATCGCCACGGTCCTCCTTCTGCTCCTCTGGGGTGGCGTCGATGGGCTTCATTTTTATTGGGCCAATGTTTCCGCAAACTTCTCTTCGCTGCGCCGCGCCGCCGCCTTGAACCCCAACGACAGTTCCCTCCAGTCACACCTCGCGCTGGCTGCCGAAGCTGCGGGAGATCGTGATGCTGCCCTGGCCGCGTTGAAGAATGCGGCGGAAGCGAATCCGCGCAATCTTTCCCTGCAACAAGCGTACGCGCGTGGGCTTATCGTCGCCGGCCGCTATGCGGAGGCGTATGCCTTCTATCGGCAACTCCTTGCTGGTTCACCCGATAACGTGGATGCGCTGGTGAATTATGGTCTTCTGGCAAATCGCCTGGGTCATGACGCGGAGGCCATGGACAGCTGGCAGCGCGCAGTCGAAGAGGACCCGGCGCAAACCAACGCCCAACTCTATCTGGCGCAAGCGCTCACCCAACAGGGCGAAGTGCAGGCCGCCGCGCGCCACTATCGCACCTATCTCGAGGTTGTTTCCAAGCACCCCGCGGAGCATGTCAACGAGAGGCCCGCCGTAATTTCGGCGCTCATCAATGTTGCGGATGCGGATGCCGCTGCCAGGAAATTTGGCGAGGCGATTCAAGGCTATCAAGCCGCCGCACAGTTTGCCGCCAAGATGGGTGACACCTCACTGCAAAGCCTTGCGTTGGCGCATGCCGCCGAAGCCCAGGAAAACGCAGGCGCCATCGCGGACGCCGCGATTTCATTCCAGCAAGCCTTGCGCATCGATCAATCTTCCGGCGAAGCACTCGGTAACGCGACCGATTGGTTCAATTACGGCAAATTCCTGCAACGCCAGAAACAATCCGAGCAATTTGTTTTCGCGTGCTTCCTGATGGCGGAAGATCTGATGCGCACCACGCCGGGCGAAGAGCTATCCACCACCGCAAAAGCACGGGAAGAAAGTGAACTGCGCCTTGGCGGAGAGGCGCAATCCGCGCGCGCGCGATTTCTCCAACTCATAACGCAAGCCCTGGCTCTTACGATTTCTCGTACCCCCGCTCCATAACCTTCAATTTTTCTTTCTGTCCACATGCCCATTCCACGAATCTGGTCTAGAATGGGGCCGCGGACCCTCACCTGCCGCTTTCGCTCCTCAATGGAGGCTGAGAAGGTTCATGGCGCTGATGCGCTCGATGCTGCTCGCCGCTTCGCAAAATGTCTGGCTGCGCGAACACGCGGTGAACTATCCATTTGTCCGTCGCACGGTTTCCCGTTTCATGCCGGGCGAAGCTTTGGAGGCAGCGTTGGCCGCCGCACAGCTCTTGCGTCAGAAAAAGATAGGCGCCGTGTTCACGCACCTGGGCGAGAACGTAAACAACCACGACCAAGCGCGCAAGATCACTGAACATTGCCTCGAATCGCTCGAACGCATCCGCCGGTCGAATCTTTCCGTCGAAATTTCTTTAAAGCTCACGCAGCTCGGCTTGGATCTTTCTCCAGATTTTTGTTGCGATAATTTACTGCGCATCATTCACAGCCAACCGGCCTCCGCCACCATCTGGGTGGACATGGAGGCCAGCCGCTACGTTGACGCGACACTCGGCATTTATAAGTGCGCACTGAAGAATCATTCCAATGTCGGTCTTTGCCTGCAATCCTATCTCCGCCGCACACAAAAGGACTTGGCCGGCCTGCTTCCTTTGCGCCCCGCCGTCCGGCTCGTCAAAGGGGCATACAACGAGCCAGCGGATATCGCCTTTCCGAAAAAGGTGGACGTTGATGAAAACTATTTCTTGCTTGCGCAGGAGATGCTACATGCACAGTTAGCCGGAGAGTGCACGCGGGCCGCTTTCGGCACGCATGATGTCAACCTGATCCGGCGGATTGCGGATTTTGCCTGCCGCCAGGGCCACGCGAAATCCAGCGTTGAAGTGCAGATGCTCTATGGCATCCAGCGCGCCGAGCAGGACCGCCTGGCGCGCGAAGGCTACCGTTCGCTCGTTCTCGTGGCCTATGGCTCTTACTGGTATCCCTGGTTTGTCCGGCGACTGGCGGAACGCCCGGCCAATTTGTGGTTTTTGGTTCGAAATGTGTTTGCTTCCTGACACCCCGAAAGGAGATGTGCATGCGTAAATTCTGTACTCTGATTACGGTGCTCGCCGCGGTCTTCCTGATTGCCGCGCGTGCACCGGATTCCCAATGGAAACAGCTGTTCAATGGAAAAGACCTCACGGGGTGGAAGCACGTTGGCCCTGGCCACATGACCGTCGAGAACGGCTTGATTCAAACGCACGGAGGCATGGGCCTGCTATATTGGACGGGCGGCAAAGTGGGCCACTCGCGAATTCGCGTCATCTACAAAATGCGCGACGCCAATGACAATTCCGGCGTGTTTATCCGCATCCCCATCGAGCCTCGCGAAGAATGGATGCCGGTTCACTACGGCTACGAGGTCCAGATTGACAACCATCCCGAAACTTCCAACGAGGACGAATACCATATCACTGGCACGCTCTATTCCCTCACCAAGCCCCTCGCGAAAACTGGCAAGCCCGGCCCCGAGTGGAACGCCATGCTCATAACCATTGACGGCCCGCACACTATCGTCGAACTGAATGGCGTGAAGGTCACCGATTACACCGAAGGCCAACCCGTCCCCGAGCGCAAATTCGATTTCGAGCCGCAGCGCGGGCGTCGCCCGGACGAAGGCTACATTGGCCTGCAAAATCACAGCGATAATGACATTGTCTTTTTCAAGGAAGTCAGTCTGCAGTCCCTGCCGTAGATACAAGGGTCATAAAATCGGTTGCACGTCTTTCAGGAGAAAACCATGAGTAAGAATTCGATTTCCCGCCGTCAGTTTTTGCAAACCAGCGCTGTGACAACCGGCGCCTTGATGACCACCCGCCGCATCGCCCTCGACCCGGCTCGCATTCCCTCTTCCTGGGAAGTGCCTCCGAGCGATCGCCTGCGATTTGGCATCATTGGTGTTGGCATGCAGGGCAGCGGCTTGCTCGCCACTGCTGTAACCCTTCCCGGAGTTGAGTGCGTCGCCGCCAGCGACCTCTATGACGGCCGTCATGCCCTCGCGAAGGAAATTGCCGGACCCAAAATCTCAACCACGCGCCGCTACAAGGAATTGCTCGACAATAAGGAGATTGATTGCCTTATCGTTGCCGTTCCGGATCATTGGCACAAGCAGATCTTCGTGGACGCCGTCAATGCCGGCAAGGATATCTACTGCGAAAAGCCCATGTCCCACAGCGTCGCTGATGGCATCGAAATGGTGAACGCCGCGAAAAAAACCGGGCGCATTACGCAGATCGGTTCCCAGCGCGTCAGTTCTGTCATCTGCGCCAAAGCCAAGGAACTCCTGGCGAAGGGCATCATCGGCGACCTGAATCTCGTCGAGGGTTCACTGGGCCGCAACGATCCCACCGGCGCTTGGGAATATCCGGTTCCTCCGGACCTTTCGACGCAGACACTCGATTGGGACACCTGGCAGGGCACCGTGCCGAAACGTCCCTTCGATGGCAAACTCTTTGCCCGTTGGCGCTGCTGGAAGGAATATGGCACTGGTGTTTCTGGTGATCTTCTGGTGCACCTCGTCAGCGGAATGAATTATATGCTCGGTTGGAACGAGCCACCCTCCCGCGTCATGTCTTTCGGCGCCATTCTCCGCTTCAACGATGGACGCAACATGCCCGACGTCCAACCCGTCCTGTACCAATACGGCAAGATCCCTGTGTATCTCCGCCTGAACCTGGGTTGCGAGACGCCGGAGATTTACCGCTTCCAGGGTTCCAAGGGAATTCTGGAAGTTACAGAATTCACCATCACCTACTATCCGCAGACGGGAGAGGATTCGGCCCCCAGTTATTACGCCAACAGTTTCCCGCACGATCTGCGCGAAGCCTATTTCAAAGAGTGGCATGAAAAGAATGATCCGGCGCCTGGGAAAGAACCCGTGCTCGAGGGCTACAGCTACAAGGGCGATTCATGGGACGATGAGCGGCCGCACCTCTGGAATTTTTTCCAGGCCGTGCGCAGCCGGAAACCCGTGACGGAAGACTACGTCTTCGGGCACAACGCCGCGATTGCCTGCCACATGTCGAATGAATCGTATTTCCGGAACAGTGCGGTGACGTGGGACGCTGCTTCCGGCCAGATCAAGAGTTGATCCCGGGCCGGATGTGCAGCTTGGAGCTTTGAAGGAGCGGGCTGAAGTTCAGCCCCCTTCATTTACTTCGCGCGGTGAAATTCGACGAAGTCCCGGCCTTTGTACAGCCGAAATTTCCCGCCGTCGGGGGTGGCGAGAACTTGCAGCGGCACAGGGTGTTTCATCTCGGAGTCCTTTGCCGAACTCACCTGCAATACATCGTTCGCGCCCAGATCCATGACCACGAACTTGTTTCCTTCGAGGAAGCCGAATCCGTATGCGCCCGGCACCAACTTCTGCCCGCCAATCTCAATGGTGACTTCGTTGATCAAATAGCCCTGATACTTTTCACGTATGCCGGTGGAATATCCGGAGCTGTCCACCAGGGCCGTGAGAACGTAAAACCCATCGCCGTATCGAACGCCTCCCGCGTTGCGAAGTTGCGTCGTGGCGGTTTGTCCGCGGAAGAATACTCTTTCTGGAAAAATCTTCGGTGTGATGTCGGCCGCCTTCAGTGCGGCTTCCTTGGCAGGCGCCGCTTCTGCGGCTTTTTGGTCTTGGGCATAAGCCATGCCACTTAGAATCAGCGGTAAACTGGCGAACAACGCTACGGCGAGACGTACTCTCATGGGACTCTCCCTCAGTTACTAGTCGGTTTAGTGGAACAGTGCGATTGTACCCCGTTTTGGGGCGTGCCGGTGCAACACGCTGAAAATGAGGATTGCAGAACGGATTGTGTTATTTCCGAGGATGCTGCGCCCTGGAGACCCCGCGAATTAAAGAACGCTTTCGCCTCGTTCGTCGTTGCGGATCCGGATAGCTTCCTCTATCGAGGAAATGAATATTTTTCCGTCACCAATCTTTCCTGTCTTCGCCGCTTTCAGGATCGTATCAACGGCAGTGTGTACGAGCGCATCGGTCAGGAACAGTTCGAGCTTCACCTTTGGCAACAAGTCCAGCGTGTACTCCCGCCCGCGGTAAACTTCCGTGTGCCCCTTCTGCCGGCCGTGGCCGCGCACTTCCGTCACTGTCATTCCGTCAATGCCGATGGCCAGCAGTGCATCCTTCACCGACTCAAAGCGCGACGGCTGTATGATCGCTTCCACTTTCTTCATGTAATCGCTCCTCGAAATTCAGCAGGCAAGTGGCCCTCTCCGGCCCGGGAAAATCTCAGGTGCGGGCACTGCGGGATATCTTCCGCCAGGTGAGCAGCGCCGCCAAAACGCATCCGGCCGCAATCGGCAGAAACGGCGCGCCCCGTGTAATCAGCCAATAGGCCGAGAAAAAAACAGCCGCCAGGAAATAGTGCCATCTGTATTTCATTTCACGACCAGGTACGCGCAGGAAACCAGGAATAGGAGAATCACAAATCCCACCGCGGGAACTTTCAGTGAATGCATCCAGCCGCCGCGTACGAGTCCTTCGCGCTTGAGCCGGCGAACCTCCGAAAGCTGGCGCCGCGCAACGGAAAGTTCCCATGGTTTGGTAGCAAGTTCCAGAGCTCGCTGAGTTTCTTCCTCCGCGCGCTCAATCACGCGCAACCGGAATAACAATTCCGAGTATTTTAGCTGCGCAAGAAAATTGGCCGGATCAATGCGGCGCGCCTCCTCCAAAGCGTCCATGGAATCGTAAACGTCATAGTTCATGGCATATGCCATGCCGAGGCAGGTCCGCAGGTTGACGCTGGCGGGATTCTGCAGGCAAGCGTCCTTCAAAGAGGCGATAAGTTCCGCAAGCTGTTCCGGTTCAACAGACTGAAGATCGCGCCAGGAAACATCCGGCAAACGGTGGTCGGCCAGAATTGGCAAACTCCGTTCTATTTGTGGAGAATGCGCTGTCTGCAAGGTATCCATGATTCGTTTCCTCCTTCTTACATCTCCGCCTTCAATTCGAATTCCGGATAGGCGACCGCACCCATCTCCGGCAAATCGAGGCCTTGCAATTCGGATTTAGCGGAAACGCGTTGTCCGACCAGTAGGTCAATGACGAAGCCGAACACGAAGCTCATCACAAACACGAAGCCAACCAGCGTGGCCACGCCAAGCAACTGCGCGACAAGTTGGCTTGCATCTCCGTAGAAAAGTCCCGTTACCGAGCCGTTGACGCCGTTCCACGAGCCGCCATAGTTGCTTTTTCCATCGGCGAATAGCCCTACGGAAATCACGCCCCAGATTCCGCACACGCCGTGCACCGAGACTGCTCCAACAGGATCGTCAATCTTCAGCACACGTTCCACGAAGCTGACGGAGATGCACACGAGCACTCCGGCAAGCAGGCCAATCAGGACAGCGCCCACTGGATTGACGAATGCGCACGGCGCCGTAATCGCCACCAACCCGGCGAGGAATCCGTTGCCGGTCATGGAAGCATCCGGCTTGCGGTAGACGATCCACATATAGAGCATCGCGGCCAGAAGGCCGGTGGCGCTTGCCAGCATCGTATTGACAGCGATGGAGCCGATGCGCAGCCCGCCGTTCCCCGAAGCGCCGAGCGTGGAACCCGGATTGAATCCAAACCAGCCAAACGCCAGAATCAGGCAGCCCGTCAGCACGATCACGATATCGTGCGCAAGAATCGCTTGCGGACGGCCGTTGCGCGTGAATTTCCCAATGCGCGGCCCCAGGATCATCGCAATCGCCAGCGCGCTTAATCCGCCGACGGCATGTACGACTCCTGAGCCTGCGAAATCCACGTAGCCTTTCCCAAGTCCGAAATTCGCTCCGAGGTTCGAGAGCCATCCGCCGCCCCAGGCCCAATTCGCAAAAAGCGGATAAGTAAACGCCGCAAAAAGAAAGGAAGTAACGATGAACGCGGAAAACTTCCAGCGCTCGGCCGCTGCACCCGTAGGGATGGTGGCACCAGTATCCATAAAGACCATTTGGAACAGGAACAGCACCATGACACCGACGTCG